>NZ_RAWN01000438.1:0-300 GCF_003668895.1 Corallococcus sp. AB045 | reverse complement strand
ACTCGGACAAGGTCCGCAGCATCATCGAGGACGTGAAGACCCGCTACAAGCAGGCCCGCTCCGAGGTGAACTTCAACATCTTCGACTGACGGCCTTTCGGCGCCTTCACGTCGGATCCGGTCCGGGCCGGCCCCGTCCCTGCTTCAGAGGGGGAGGGTGCCGGCCCGTCCGTTTCCGGGCAGCAGGCGGGCGAGCGTCGCAGGAGTCTTTGAGGTCGTTGGAGGGCTTGGTAGCATCCCGGCCCATGTTTCTCATCACGCTGACGGAGAAGGGCGGCGGTTCGGAGCAGCGGGAGTACCC
>NZ_RAWN01000437.1:0-304 GCF_003668895.1 Corallococcus sp. AB045 | reverse complement strand
CCCGAGTGCAGTGGACCCAACCTGTCGGACAGTCGGACAGGTTTTCGCGGCTTGGATGGAGCGGGACCCCAAGCGGTGATCCCGAACCTGTCGGACAGTCGGACAGGTTTCCCTGCGGCCTGGGGGGAGTGGTCCCCTTGCTGTGAGCCCGAGCTGTCGGACAGTCGGACAGGTTTTCCTGCGGCCTGGGGGGCGTGGTCCCCTTGCTGCGGTGGCCCCAGGCATCTGGAGCCTGGAACTCGTGGCCGTGATGGCCGCTCGCGTCAGCGGTGCCGTGCCCCGCGGGGCTCGGGACGGGAGCGCA
>NZ_RAWN01000436.1:0-335 GCF_003668895.1 Corallococcus sp. AB045 | reverse complement strand
CCACAGACCTCCTCCCGGCCATGAAACGCGTTACTCCGCGACGACGATCACGCTCATGCCGTTGGAGCAGGTGCACTTGTCGGACGACGCGGACACGCGGACGATCTCGGACTGGATGTACATGGTGGTTCTCCTGGGTTTGATGTTTGGGGTTTCAGGGAAACGACGGGCGCGACTACTCCGCGCTCACGGTGGTCGAGGCGATGACCATGCCGTTGGAGCAGGTGCACTTGTCGGACGACGCGGACACGCGGACGATCTCGGACTGGATGTACATGGTGATTCTCCTGGATGGATTGCTGCGTTCACTGCCACTGCGGTGAAACATGGCGGAG
>NZ_RAWN01000044.1:0-56558 GCF_003668895.1 Corallococcus sp. AB045 | reverse complement strand
ACGCAGGGGCGCTCGGGGCCGGGGGCTCCATCAGGTCACTGACCGGCGCCAGCACCGTCCGCAGGTCCTCCAGCGCGCGCCGGAGCTGGCCGAGCAGGGGACGCTCCTCGTCCATTCGTGGTGCGAAGACGCTCTCCACCTCCAGCGCCGCGTCGTTCACTTCGCGCAGGGCCTGGCCCAGGGGAGGGTAGAAGGCCGCGGGCGTGGACCGCAGGGCGCTCAGGAAGCCCTGGGCGTCCAGGGGCTGGGAGCCGTCCCGCGCCGGCTCGTCGTCGCGCGACCGCGCTTCATGCTTCTCGCGGTGGAGGATGCGCTCAAAGTCCGCGTAGCAGCAGGCCGTGCCGCTGCCTCCCGTGGGCTGGGAGAGCGGGATGCGCTTGAGCCTCGGGGTCGCGTTCCGGTCGAGCCAATCGAGCACCGAGATGCGATGGCTGGCATTGCCGTCATCCAGCGCGGGCCAGGCGGTGTCCCAATACCTGTCAGCCAGCGCGGCCAGCAGGCGCAGGCCCTCCGCGAGTCCCGGGAGGCCATGCTGTTCGAGCAGCGCTTCGGTGAGCCAGGCCGCGAGCTGCAGGTCCTTGGAGCGCGGCAGCGCCTCCTGACAGAGCTGGCTCACCTGCCGCCAGTGGGCGTGCTTGAACTGGTCCCGTCCGATGTCCTTCAGCAGCGCGGGGTCGTCTTCGCGCCGGGCCTCTCGGATGTCGTCGTACGTCTGATTGTGACGCAGGGAGGGGCCCGCCGGAGCGTCTTCGGAGACGGGCGCGAGCAGCTTCTCGAAGTCGAGCAGGGAGGCGCTCATGGCGTGGAGCTCCGGGTCAGTGAGGCGGTGGGTGCACCCGACGGCGCGCGTGTGGGCCAGAGGCGCGGCGCGGTGAAGCGCGTCTTTCCCTCCAGGCCGGTGAGGGGGACGCGGAGGAAGGCCACCGCCTGCTCGCAGAGGCGGCTCCGCTTCTCCTCGACACGGATGGCGAAGCGCAGGGTGTGCGGCCGGGGATCCGCGCCGCCGCCGAAGTCCGTGGGCCGGCCCTGCTGGGCGCGCAGGAGCCGCAGCAGGGCCCAGGTGCCGCCGAACTCGAAGCGCGCGGTCGCGTCCGGGGCTCGAGGTCCGCCGCACGCCTCTCCGCGAGCGAGGGGCGCGGAAGGGGCGTCCTTCGCCCAGCGCAGCGCCACCTGGAGGGGTTCGCCCGGGTGCCACGCGCCCGGCTTGCCCGCCGCCAGCCTCCGTCCGCCCGTCACCAGGCTCCAGGTGATGATCTGATTGGCGAGCCGCTCCTCGCCCACGTTGACGCGTGGCTCCAGCTTGAGGCCGTAGCCGGCCAGTCCTTCCTCTTCGTCGAGGAGCAACGGCGCGAGGAAGGCGCGGGTGGCGCGGGCCTGCTCAAGAAATGCCAGCGCCTCGGCCGACAGCGACCGGCGCTCCGGGGCATCCACCAAGGGCAGCACCTCGTCCAGCGCGAGGAAGAAGGCGCGGACCTCCGGAAGGGCCGCGTCAGGGGCCTCCACCGCATCGGTGGTGAACGGGAAGCGGCCGGCCAGGGTGGTGTTGAAGCGGCGCGCGAGCCGGGCGTAGGCCTCGCCCAGTTGATCACTGACGAGCTGCTCGCAGCGGCGGGCCACCAGGCCTTGCAGGCTGGCGCGGCGGGCGAGGAAGAAGTCCCTGCCCGCGTCTCCCGCGGGCGGGAGGCCCTGGAGGCAGTGCTCGCGGGTGATGTTCATCAGGCCCTGCTGGACGAAGGACTCCAGCGCCTGGACGGAGTTGCCGGGCACCTGCTGTTCCCAATCGCGCAGCTCATCTCCGATGCGGCGCCACTTGAGGAGCAGCGGAGGACGCTCGCTGGTGGCGGACACCTCCCACAGGAGCGACACGGGCAGGGTGGCGTAGTCCCGGGCCAGCGTGGCGGCGCGCGAGCGCTGCGTCTTGAGGTACTGCCCCAGGGCCACGGCGTCCGACACTCCGAAGGCCTCCAGTGCCGCCGGGGACTTCCCCTGCCACCGCGAGAAGCGCGGATCCGGCGCGTAGAGCGTGTCCCGCTCGAAGAGGGCGTCCACGCGCTCCAGCAGGCTTCCTGCCTGGGCCGCCAGCAGGTCTCCCAGCTCCTGACGGGTGCTGATGAGCAGTAGCTGGTCTCCCAGGTCGCGCAGCTGCCGCAGCTTGCCGTCCACCTGCTTGAGGTTGGCCAGCTCGGCGGCGACCTGGGACTCGGCCTGGGGGGAGTGCGTCGCGGCTTCGCCAGCGGGCATCGGCTCCAGCTTCCGGGCGCGGAGCAGCTGGACGCTCAGCCGACGCTCCAGCTGCTGGCGGGCCACCTCCGCCACCACCTCGTGCAGCTCGCCGGGGAACACCGTCAGCCCCTCGGTGAGGAAGCCTTCGTAGAGCTTCGTGAGGCGGAGGGCTTCGTCCAGCGCGGGCTCGGACCAGAAGACGCGGACAGGCCCCTTGGATGAAGCGGGCGGGGGCGCGTCGGGTTCGGCCATGAAGCCCTGGGCGAGCAGCTCCTTCAGCGCCTTCTCCAGGGCGAGCGCGCCCGGGGACAGCTCCAGCTTGCAGCCCGGGTCGTCGCGCGCCAGCAGGGGCCCCGTGGCCCGCGTGGAGAGCGCGCACAGCCGCTCCTTCAGCGCGTCCAGCTCTCCCGTCCACTGGCGCTCCATGTCCGCCGCCGCCGGATCACCCAGCGCGCGCGACTTGCGCACGGAGTCCAGCAGCCCGGTGAGGGACTTCCCCAGGCCAGGCGGGCCCAGCCAGACAGCCCCGGGCCGGGCCAGCTCCGTCCGCAGACGCTCCAGTGCCTGCGCGAGCTCACGGGCAGTCCGGGCCACGGACGTGCCTTCCCCGCCACGTCCCTCCAGCCGGGTGGCCAGGGCGACGCACGCCGCCAGCCGCGCCTCCAGCGGGTTCTCCACGAACAGGCGGCGCGAGAGCTTCGCGGCGAGCGCGGTGGCCCGGCGGGGCGCCGCCTCTTGCAACGACGCCTCGAAGCGGGGCGCGGAGGCCTGCGCGAGCGCTTCTTCGTAGCGCGCGCCGTTCTGGAGGAACCCGGTGCCGGGGTCGGCGTGCAGCAGGTAGCGCGCGAGCCCGTCCACCGTCTGCAGCCGCTTGCTTCCGGACTGGCCCTGCAAGGCATTGAACGCGTCCACCTGGGCGGTGAAGGTGGCCAGCTCCTGATCCAGCGAGCGCAGCGCCTGGAACTCGGGGGTCTCCTCGGGCGCGAGCAGCGCGTCGGAGGACGCGGGCTGCTGGACCTCGCCGTCGAGGATCTGCTGGAGCCTGGTTCCGAGCTCCCGGTGGAGGGTGGGCAGCACCAGGTCCTCGAAGCTGACGCGGAGCGCGTCCTGGAGCTTTCCGGCCAGGGCCGGCGCGGGCGTGCCGGGCAGCTTCGCCAGCTCCTGGAGGACCGTCGCCGCGCGGCGGCGTTCAGCCTCCGCGTCCGGCTCTCCCCGGGCGCGCTCCGTGCTCAGGCGGGCAAGCCCCGCCATGCCCTCGGCCACGGGCCGCGTGTCACCGCGCAGGCGCTGTTCGAGCGTCCACAGGCCCACGGGCAGGAGCACCACGCTCACGGCCAGCGACCACCGCAGCGCCATCAGCGCCCGCTGGTTGCGGCGCTTTTCCGAAGCGGACGGACGGGCCAGGCTGCTTTCAGGGAAGACCTTCTGGTCGAGCAGATGCGTGAGGAAGATGGGGTGCGGCCCGGGCGCGGGCGCTCCGAGGGTTCGCTCCGTGAGCCGCTCGCTCGCGCTGAGGTCCCCGTTGAAGTACACGCCGCGCAACGGCAGGGCCTCGTGGTGGACGCTGGCCCGGAAGATGGGATCCAGCAGGACGCGCGCCGGCTCGGTCAGCCCCCGCAGCGCGGAGGGGAAGGTGAAGGCGGCGTCGCGCTCCTGCGCGTTCTGTCCTTCCTCGCTGGCGAGCAGCTCGAGCTGGACGCGGGTGAGCGTCCCGTGGAGGCGCTCGAAGGCCTCGGGGATCCACTCGGCGCGCCACGCCGCTTCGAACGGATGCGGGTTGGACCAGCCGAACATCTCGTTCCACATGTCCGAGGGCAGCGCGCGGCAGAAGCTGGCGAACCCGGGGAGGACCTCCGCCTGCGTGAACAGCACGTAGATGGGGAAGCAGACGCCCAGCTCGTCCTGGAGCGTGCGCAGGCCCTTCGCCACCGCGTCCGCCTGCGCGCGGGCCTTCTCGCGGGACGCGCGGTCCGTCCCCAGCAGCAACGCGGCCGGGAGGGCGAGCACCGCCGCGTCGATGGGACGCAGGGGCCGGGCGCCGCGAAGCGACTTCAGCGCGGAGCGGAAGGACGGCTCGGCGGACTTCGTCAGCCCCGGCAGGTCGATGACCTGGCCCTCGTTGAAGATCCACGCGGTGGCGCGGGTGGGGTCCTGGGGACGCTCGGGCTTGCCGAAGGGCAGGGGGAGCTCGACGCTCTTGAGGAGCGTGGCGCTGTCCGCGTCGGGCGTGCCCACCAGCACGCAGTGGGGCACCGCGTAAGTGGCGCCGCCCTTCTTGGGCGTGAGGAGCCGTGACCACCGCTTCAGCAGTCCCGGTGCCGGCTTCTCGGCGGGCATGGGGACTTCCGGCGCGGGCGTCTGAGGTTCGATGGCGGCCGTCACGAGCCGCGTCGCCGCCTGCTCCGCCCGGCTCTTCATCCAGAGCCGCACGCCCTGACCGAGCGCGGCGAGCACCACCGGGACGCAGCCCGTGAGGAAGGATTCGAGCGCGCTCATCGCGGCACCTCGCCGTGCGCGAGGATGCGGTCCAGCGAGGCCCGCAGCCCTTGCGTCTCGCGCCGCACGATGACGTTCCCGGCCACGACGCCGAGCCCCACGACCGCGGCCAGCGCGAACGCCCAGGGCCGCAGGGACGCAAGGCGCCGCTCGTGCTTGCCGTCCAACGTGTGCGCGTAGGCCTGGGGCAGCAGCCGGTGGGCGGGTTCGCGCGAGCCCGGCTCCCGCCGGAAGACGAACGCGAAGAGCCGACGCCGCAGCTTGCGCAGCTGGGTGCCCGCGTCCCTGTCCCGGAAGCGTCCCTGGAAGCCGAGCGACAACACCAGCAGGTACACCGCGGCCATCTCCACCCGGGCCGCGTCCGAGTCCCGCAGCAGGGCTTCGATGTCGGTGAAGAGCTGATCCCCGGCGACGTGGGTGCCGAACAGCTCCTCCTCCAGCAGGGCGCTGCTCCACGCGTCCCGTCCCGGCCAGGCGTGTTGGATCAGCACCTCGTCGGTGAAGGCGGCCAGGACGTAGCGGACCTCCTCCGGACGGATCTCCTGCGCGTCCTCCTTCCCACGGACGCGGTGGGAACCCAGGCGCTCCAGCTTCTCCACCAGCGTCGTGCGAAGCCTCGCGAACGTGTCGTCCTCGGGGGCCGGATCGTCGCTGTCGGGGTCGGCCACCGGAGCCTCGACGAGCGTCTGCTTGAGCCGCAGCAGCTCGCTGAGGAACTCGCGGGCCTGTTCGAGCAGGGGCGCACGGTGCGGCTGGTACTCGGTGGGAAGGGAGGAGGACATGTGGCGTCAGGAGGACCGGGTGCGGGGACCGACGAACAGGGTCAGCTGGGCGGGAGGCGCGAGCGCTCGCGGGTGCTCGGGGTCGCGTGGGTTCTCCACGGCCAGCGGCTGCCGGGCCTCGAGCAGGCCGGGCTCGGGGGTGAGCGAGAACAGGAGCGTGCCGCGCGGTGCGAGCAGTCCCCGGCACTGGTTCACCTGCACGCGGGGCACGCCCACGCTGCGCTTCTCACGCAGGCCCTTGAGCTGGGTTTCAGCGCCGATGCGCGCGCCGCGCATCCAGTCCAGCAGCTGCCGCTCGGTCGTCCCTGGCGTGCCCTGGATGCCAATCACCCACTCGCGGTCCAGCCAGTCCGCCTCCACCTGTGTGGAGAAGCGGTCCTGCAGCTGCCGCAACGGGATGGCCGTGAAGAGGTCGGAGACGCCCTGGTCGAGGCTCACGCGGATGAAGTCGATGACCGAGTTGAAGGCGGCCCCGGGTGACGCGTGCTCGTACCGCGCGAAGGGAGGCGGAATCCGGCTGTGGCCGATGGCGGCCAGTTGTCCGGCGAGCGAGCAGAGCCCGAGGTAGAGCGTGAAGGGGTGGGGCTCGGTGGCGAGCAGCGCCTCGAAGGCGGGGAGGCCCGCGACCAGGTGATGGAGCAGGCGCTCGCGCTCGTGGACGAGGGCGCGCTCGGTGTCGGCGCTGGCGGCGCGGATGCTGTCGTCCAGGCTGGCCGCGCGGGCGCGGAGGTCCTTCGCCAGCCAGGCGCACCGCATCCAGAGCGGGCTGTTCGCGTCTGTGGCGATGCGAGGGGCCACGTCGCCGTCCACCACGCGGAACTTGGCCTGGACGCACTCGATGGCGACCAGCGGCAGCAGGCTGTAGCCCGGGGTGGCCTCGTCGGCCTGGAGCTTGATGCGGGGAAGGAGCACGGTGAGGCGGGCATCCCCGTCGTCCGTGTGCTCATCGCGCACCTTGCCGGTGGACTGGGCCTGGAAGCGGGAGTGGTCGCTGCTCGTCCCCGAGAACTTGTCGTCGCTGACCGCCAGGAAGACGGTTACCGGCTGCTGGCTGGCGCGCTCCCGGAGCGAGCCGAGATCCAGCGCCAGGCCCTGCGGCTTCCTCCCGGCGTCCGTCTCGGGCGGCGGGTAGCGCACGGTGAGGCCGTCCTCGAAGACAGCCTCCAGTTCCTGGACGCGGAAGAAGCCCTCCGCGAGGGCCTGCGCATCGAAGGACAGCCGCCGCACGCCCCAGTGGAAGGGATTGAGCAGGCGCAGGTGGTAGCGGAGGGATTCCTCGTGGTGGTGCGCCTGCCGCTGGAAGTGCTGCGGCATGAGCAGCATTCCGTCGGACCAGTGGATGGGGGGCGGAATCGTGTCGTCACGGCTCATGGCAGTCCCCCTGGAGTTCGGGCTGGGTCAGGCAGAGGTGGTTCGCGCGGACCTCCAACTGGAGCGCCCGCTTGGGATCGAACCGGTAGCGGTGCTCGCCCTCCGCGCTGTAGCCGACGAAGACGAGGCCGCCAGCGGTATGGGCGGGGACGTAGCGCCGGAACTCCGGGAGCGACTGGTCGGGAACCAGCTCGTAGAACTCCTCGTGGACGTCCGCGGCGTGGTCGCGCAGGAACTGCTCGCGCCCGACGAACCACTGCGACGCGCCGACGGCGAGCAGCTGCTCCAGCACGGTCTGGTCGTAGACGAGGAGCAGGGAGAGCGGGACGGGGCTGTTGTCATTGGCGTCCGGCCGCAGGCGGATCTGGACCTTCAGCCCGGTGCCAGACGAGACACAGCTCGTCAGGGAGAGGGCCAGGACGCAGATGGCCAGCGGCCGGCGCTGGAGCCGGCGGTTCATGAGGTCTGTCTTTTCTCAAGGGCCGGGGAGGTGAGTGCGGTCCCGGACACTTCCTGGCAGGAGCAAGGCGCGGGCCAGCGTCACCGCAGGGGAGAGGCACTCACGCGTCGGCAAGAAGTTGCCGGGGATGGGTTGCCCGGCAAGGTCTGTCGGCAAGAAGTTGCCGTGGCCTGCGGCTCATCTCTCGCCCCTGCCGCTGACAGTTCCGGCATGCCCTGTGCTCATCCTGCCTTGGAGCCGAAGCCGGCCGACAATCAACGTTAATCAAGGAGGATGAGGTGCTGTGTCCGCACTGCCGTAATTATCGCTTGGTCGTCAAGCAGGGAATGGACCTCCGATACTGCCTGACGTGCAAGCGATGGGTTGTCCCCGACGCGATTCCGCGTCCCGCTCATCCAGTTCCCGATGATCTAGGGAGTCTCCGGGAGCAATTCCAGCGCCGCGTTCGGAAAGCCGTCTTGTCCCCCCCGGTCGCCCAATCCGGTCCCTCCAATGTCCCTCACCTTGGAAGTCAGCAACAGGCGGCGAGCCAAGTGGGGAAGATACTCAGGCACTCCTTGTTGACATTGAATGGCAGGTGGAAGTGGTTTGCGGAGCCCTACGATGCGTACATCGCTGCCGCTAAAACAGGCGACTGGAAGAAGCTGTTCGATGCAGGTCAGTCGTATAATTGCTTTCAGGCAGTATTTGTTATCTGTTGCTTCGCGCTGCGGCATAAAGCTGCGTCGCTCAAGATCATCGAAGAGACCCTGAAGGGGGCATACGGCGACAGTGAGACTTTCGTTCTTGAGTGTTTGGGTTATTTCAAATTGTCCGATCCCGTTGCCCCTGCAGACAGGATTGCAGTAGGCCAAGTTGTCTGGTTTGCCGGTAAGACCGGCCATGACCATGTCGTCCTATCGCTCGGTGACGGGCTGGCAGCGAGCCTGTGGTCAGGCCCTCAGCGGAATTGTCTTCAGGTGCTGCCGCTCTCGATTCTGAACGAGTGGGCTGAGTTTAAATTGGGGCGAGAGTTCACTCTGCGGACATCCACGCCTGTGCTTTTCGACCGGAGTTCGTTGAGCGAAGTCGCAAAGGGTTACAAGTAGCGGAAAGAGGCCGGGTCGGGCGAGGGCGTGGCCTCGGCTTTCTGGCGAACGTGCTCCCATGCGTCGGTATGGAAGAAGGCGAAGCGGGTGTCCTTCGGGGGAAGGCCCGCCTCCAGCCGTGCGCGCAGGGTTTGCAGCAGCTCGAACGCGTCGAGCCGCTTCTGGTCGACGCGATGCTCCGTCACGAAGCGGCGGAAGGCATCGAGCCCGGCCGCGTCGAGCCCCGTCTCCTGGGCCTGCTGGAAGAGCGCTGGCCAGGTCCGGTCCGCGTGGAAGAGGCCCTTGGCGAAGAACTCCAGGGTGCTTCGCGTGTCTTCACCCAGCACTCCCGTGGCCTGTGCGGCCTGGAGCGTCGCGCGGAGGTTGACCATCGCCTCGGAGAACGGCCGGTAGCCGTCCTCTGCGTCGGCGTGCACCACCGCGACCTCGTCATCGTCCTCCAGGGCACCGCTCTCGAAGGACTTGAAGATCTCCCCCACGCCCTCCATGCCAAAGGCAGACAGCTCCGCGGCGCGCAGCGCACCTATGCTCGCGGCGCCGAAGACGTGCACGCCCTGCTTCATGGCCCAGAGGATCTCCTTGTGGGACACCGAGGGCACCCGCTCGAAGTAGCCGTCGATGAGCCCGATGGCCACGGGCTTGCCGAGCGCCGCCCGGTAGAGGTCCCCCTGCGCCGCTGGCGGGAGATAGGTGGCATCGAGCACGCGCGCGCCTTCACTGGCGGAGAGCGTGGGCCCCGCGAAGATGACCACGTTCATGGCGTGTCCTCCGAAAGGCGGCGCCGGGCCCGGGCGCCCGGCACGTAGCCGGGGATGTCATTGAGCGGTTCGAGCCCCGGCACGATGACCCGCACCACCGGGATGCTGAAGGGAGGCCGCGTCAGTTCCACCGCGATGGCCTCCCGGAGCCCCACCGCCCGCAGGCGTTCGAGCAGGAAGGTCAGGTCCTCCTCCAGCGTGTCGGTCCGCACGTCGGGAGCGGAGTGGAATCCCTGGACCCGTGGTTCGGCGCGGAGCCGGTCCCGCATCCGCAGGGCGGCCTCGTACTCCGCCTCCGGCCCGTGGGGCGTCAGGTGGCGCACGTCCTCGCGCGAGCCCGTGATGAGGGTGAGCCGACTCTGGGCCGCCTCGGTGAGCGCGCGGGAGAGCGCCACCCCCCGGCAGGGATGGCAGCCCATGCCCCCCATGGGACCAATGGGCCGCTGGGGCGAGGGGTCCCCATCCACGATGGTGCAGGAGTACGCCGCCACGCCGACGTCGGAGGTGATGTCCCAGACGCCGACCTCCACCCCGGCCCGCGCGTATTGCCCGAGCAGGGCCTGGCAGCCCGGGTCATCCACGGTGCTCAAGTCCACCCTGCGGCGGTCCTGGGCCTGCTGGCTGGAGCAGCGGAAGAGGGTGGCGGCGTCCCGCTCGATGAGCTCGCAGAGCGCATGGTTCACCGCCTCGAGCGGGTGGTTGCCCGAGGCCAGGCCGCTGGAGCTCATCAGGAACGAGCCGCTCCCCGAGGGCAGGGGGAGCGTGAAGTCCATGTGGACCATCTCGTAGGGCACCCAGGTGGGGGCCCCGTCGAAGAGGTTCCGGCCCTCCGTCCAGAGCGTGCGGAAGTGGCCGTCGAACCGGCTCACGGACAGCGCTGGCAGCCCCAGGACGTCCACCATCCGGTGGGTGAACCGCAGCTCGTTGAAGGTGGCGAGCTTGAGGGGCAGGGGGATGTGCTCGGCGTGATACAGCTCGATGGCCTCCATCAGCCCGGACGCCCGGGCCGCGGCGAGCGTGGCGCCCTTGCCCTGGGACACGGAGAGCGAGCGCGCGTTGGGCCGGATGACCATCACCACCGGGATGCCGATGGTGTCCAGGCCCGTGACGTTGGCGACGCGGGTGATGCCCATCACGGGCAGCAGGCTCCGCACGCGCTCGATTGTTGCCTCGGGCGCGTGGAGCCGGTGCGTGCCCGCGTGGAAGCCCTTGGGCGTTGTCGTCAAGGGTTGAACTTGAAGCTCTTGAGATTCAACACGTAGCACGTGACATACGGCTCCGATTCAGGCTTGTGCGTTAGCAGGTCCGGGTCCGTCAGGTTGGCCACGATTGCATTGCAAGCAACGAGCTTGTCGAGGGTGGGGTTGTGGTCCAAGTTATGGCCGGTGCCGTCGGCATAGATGCGCCATTGTTTGTCATCTGCTCCGATGATGACCACTGAGCCACAGAAGAAGGTCAGCTGCTCGGTCAGGTTGGTCACCGGGTCATGCGCCGTGACGTCGACCTGACCGAAGGCCATGCCATCGACGTCGATGGCATTGTGAGGACTAGACTGTGTGCTTACGGGGGGCGCGAGCCCGGGCGGCTTGAAGGTCCATTTGATGTCCCCCTTGGCATTGACTGCCGTCAGTCGCGCGGCGCCGCCAACCTCCAGGTGATGCCTGCCGCCAGGAGTCCTGTCCCGGGTGGCGCCTTCCGGCTCGCGATCAGGCGAACGGGTCACCTCGAACGAGATGGTCAGTTTTTCGTCTTGTGTTGTCTGGGACATGGCTTTCCTTGTGTCTGGGGTTGTGAGGGGGTCTACAGATATCCGGCGCGCTGTGCTGCCTTGAGAATGTACTGAAGGCCCATCCGTGAGACCTCCTCGCGGCCGCTGCTCCAGGCCTTCCGGGCTTCGCGGATGGCGGCGGTGAGCGGTTCGGGCAGGTGCTGTTGTGTGGGTTCCACCAGACGTGCCACCCGCAGCGAGGCCTCCTCCAGGCGCGCCTCTAGAATGTCCAATTTCATGAGGGGCAATAAGGCCAGCCACTCGAAAGGGTAGACGCGGGAAGTCGTGGCCCAGCACTGGAGTGCAGCCTCGCACTCTGTCCTCGCTTCACCGGTTCGGCCCTCGCGCAGGGCCACCCAACCGAGGTTGGCCCGGGCCGCGCCGACATAGCTCGTCATATTGCCGGCTTCGGCGGCCCGCAGGCTTCGTGTCGCGGCTTCGCGCGTCGCTTCGATGGCGCCCTGCCGCCGGTGAATCTGCGGCAGGTAGGCGAGCCCATACGCTTCCATGGCCACGTCCCCTGTGCGCCGGGCCTGCTCCACCGTCAGGGTCATGCGGGCCGCGGCCTCCTCCAGCGCGCCGTGCCACAGCAGCACGCATGCGAGTACGCACTCCGCCTCGGCGCGCTCCGCTGGACTGCCCGCAGCCTCGCTGGCCCGCAGGTAGTCCCGGGCGAAGCGCACGGTCTCCTCGGAGACCAGGTAGCGCTCCGCGCGCAGGTTGCGCTGGACGCGCACCTGGAAGAAGCGGGCCCGCTGAAGGGGCGTGCCGTGCCGCTCGATGTTGGGCTGGAGGCTCCGCGACAGCTCCTCCATCACGTCCAGCCGCGCCGTCCAGTAGTGCACCGCGAGCTGATCCAGCCGTGCCTGGAGCCACTCGTTCCACCACGCCTCCGCGGCTTCGGGAGGGGTTTCACCCAGGACCCGCTCCGCGGTGAGGTAGGCCGTGAGCGCGGCTTCATGCGCGTGCTGCGTCTCCCAGGCCTTGCCCGCCTTGCGATGCAGGCGCGCGAGGTCCAGGCGCTTCCCGGCGGCGGTGCCCTCCATGGCGAAGGCGTAGGAAGACCGGGCCTCCTCGTGTCGCCCCACCAGGGAGAGCACGTCTCCGAGCGCCTCGTGGAGCAGGACGGCCCGGAGTTGCTCTCCGGCCTGCTGCATCTCGTGGAGCACTGCCTGGTAGAGGCGGATGGCCTCTCCGTTGGCGTACGTGGCCCGCGCCCGCTCCGCCGCGTGGCCCAGATAGAGGATCGCCTTGTCGTGGAGGCCCGCCTGCGAGAAGTGGTGCCCGAGCTCCGGGAAGAGGTCGGGGACGTCGCGGAAGCGCGACTCCAGCAGGTGGGCCGCGCCCAGATGGAGCTCTCGCCGCCGCTCCAGGGCCATGCGCCCGTAGGCGACCTCCCGGAACCTGTCGTGGACGAAGCGCAGCCGTCCGGAGGCGGTCTCCTCGATGAGCTGCCGCCTGCGCAGCTCCCCGAGCCCGTCGAGCACCTCCGCCTCCGCGAGCCCGGCCAGGGTGGGCAGCAGCGCGCCGTCGAACTCGCGCCCCAGGACCGAGGCGTGCTCCACCAGGGCCCTCCCGGCGCCACCCACTCCGGACAGGCGGCGTTCGATGAGCGCGGCCAGCGTGTGCGGCAGGAGCAGGTGGCGCGCCCGCTTGTCCGTTTCGGCTCCAGGCCAGCGGAGCTTCCAGGCTCCGTTCCTGTCCCGCACCAGCAGCCCCTCGTCGATGGCCGCGCGCAGGTACTCCGCGACGAAGAAGGGATTGCCTGAGGAGCTGTCCGCCAGGAAGTCCACCAGCTCCGCCGGTGACTCGCGCAAGGCCAGCATCCCGGCCACCAAAGTCCCCACGCTCGCCGTGTCGAGCCGGCCGAGCGCGATCCTCCGGATCCCCGTCGAGCCCAGGAGCGCGGTGAGCTCGGCGCCGGTCTCGCCCAGGCGGCAGGTGCCCAGGATGAGCAATCCGGGCTCACCACTCCGGGCCGCCACCAACTGCAAGAACGCGAGGGAGAGCTCGTCGGCCCATTGCAGGTCGTCGAGGACGAGCAGGACGGGCTGCTCCTCCGTGAGCGCCGCGAACGCCTTGCGCAAGGCTTCCAGGATTCGTGGCTGGGCCACGGCCGGCGGCAGCACCGGGAGCTCCGGCAGCCCCCGCACCCAGGGAAGCTCCACCAGCGCGGGCTCGTAGAGCGCGAGCCACCTGGCGCCGGTGCCCAACAGCCTTTCTGCTTCCGCGTCGCCCCGTTCGCGGCAGCGGTCCGCGAGCCATTGCAGGAGCGGGCGGAAGGGATGGAGCGCCACGGCGATCCGTCCCTGCTCCAGGGAGGACATGTCCAACAGGGCGCACTGCCCGGTCAGCGTCTTCACCTGGCGCCGGGAGGCGAGCAGGGCCACCTCCATGGCGAGCCGCGTCTTCCCCACGCCGCTCTCCCCCTCCAGGAGGATGAGCTGTCCGCGCCGCTCCTGGCGCAGCTGCTCCAGCGCGCTTCCCAGGGCCGCCAGCGGGCCCTCGCGGCCTTCGAGCCCGGGGCGATAGAGATAGCTCCTGGGCCGTGGCGTGCCCTCGCGCTCGTCGCCTTCGACACCCAACGTGTCGAGCACGTGGGCCACGTCCTCGGCGTAGCCGAGCCGGGCCTCCGGGCGCTTCTCGAGCAGCCGCAGCACGAGCCATTCGAGCTCTTCCGGGAGGCCTTCGACGTAGCGCGAGGGGGGCGCGGGCGGCTCGTTCAGGTGCTGGAACACGATGGAGCCGGCCCACGAGCCGGTGAACGGCGGGCGGCCCACGATGGACTCATAGAGGATGCAGCCCAGCGCGTAGAGATCCGCGCGCGCATCCACCAGCTCGCCCCGCAGTTGCTCGGGCGCCATGTAGGCCACGCTGCCCACGACGCGCCCTTCGGCGGCCAGCTCCTCGCGGCTCGCGGCGCCGCTGAACGACGCGGCGATGCCCAGGTCCACGAGCACGGGCCGTCCGTCCTCCCGGATGAAGATGTTCTCCGGCTTGAGGTCCCGGTGGACGAAGCCCTCACCGTGCAGGTGCGCGAGCGGCGCGCAGAGCCTTCGAATCACGGACAGCCGCGCACGGAGCGCGGGCAGGTCGGCCCTGGCGCGTTCGATGGGCGTCGCTTGCGCGGGGAGGGTTTCCGCCAGCTCGCCCGTCACGGCGGTTTCGGTGGACGTGGGCAGCCCCGCCCCGGACATGTGCCCAGCGGCGGACCCGAGGTGGCTTCGCAGGGTTCCCCCCTCGAAGAGCTCCATCACGTAGTAGGGCAGGCCCTCCGATAAACCTTCGTCGAGGATGCGCGCGATGCCCGGATGATCCAGACGCCGGAGCGCGTGGATCTCCCGGCGGATGCCCGCGAGCAAGGCTTCCGAGGACGCGCGGACCGTCTTGAGGGCCACCGGCACCGCGTGCTCGCGGTGCTCGGCCCGGTACACCACCCCCATCCCGCCCTGGCCCAGGATGCGGGTGACGCGATAGTCCCCGAGCATGACCGGCTCACCCGGCCTTGAGATGAGAGTCATTGGGAGCGCGCTACGGCTTCTTGAGACCCAGGACCTTCATCCGATAGGACAGCGTCCGCACCGGGATGCCCAGACGCTTCGCCGCCTCGGTCCGGTTCCAGCCCGTCGCGATGAGTGCCTCCTGGACGAGCCGCGCCTCGTAGTCCCGCACCCGCTCGCGAGCCGGGTCCGGGGCTTCTTGCCCGGGCCCGGGCACGGGTGGCGCGGCGGGAGGCCGCGGTGCGCCCGCTGCCTGCACTCGCGCTGGCAGGTCGCTGGGGGTGAGCAGCGCCCCCCGTGCGACCACGACAGCGCGTTCGATGGCGTTCTTCAGCTCGCGCACGTTCCCAGGCC
Source organism: Corallococcus sp. AB045 (assembly GCF_003668895.1). Classification (NCBI taxonomy): domain Bacteria; kingdom Pseudomonadati; phylum Myxococcota; class Myxococcia; order Myxococcales; family Myxococcaceae; genus Corallococcus; species Corallococcus sp. AB045. The sequence continues at coordinate 41,758 of NZ_RAWN01000044.1, read as the reverse complement.
AGGCGTAGGCCCGCAGCAGCTCCAGCGTCGCGGGCTCGAAGCCCTGGACCGCGCGGCCATTGCTCTCGTTGGCGAGCCGCAGGAAGCGGTGCACGAGCGGTTCGATTTCATCCTGCCGCTCTCGCAGCGGGGGAATGGCCAGGATGATGGCGTTGAGCCGGTAGTAGAGGTCCTCCCGGAAGCTCCCGGCAGCCACCATGCTCTCGAGGTCCCGGTGCGTCGCCGCGACGACGCGGACGTCGACGGTGAGCTCCTTGCTGGCCCCCACGCGTGAGAAGGCGCCGGTCTCCAGCACGCGCAGCAGCGCCACCTGCGCCGTGAGCGGCATCTCGCCAATCTCGTCGAGGAAGACCGTGCCGCCATGGGCCTCCTCGAAGACGCCTTGTTTCGAATTGCCCGCGCCGGTGAAGGCCCCGCGCTCATGGCCGAAGAGCGTGCTTTCGACGAGCTCCTTGGGAATGGCGCCGCAGTTGACGCGCACCATCCGCTGGGAGCGCCGGGGGCCCTGCTCGTGAAGCAAGCGCGCCAGCACCTCCTTCCCCGTGCCTGTCTCCCCATGGAGGATGACCGGGACGCGAGAGGCCGAGACCTGGCGCGCGGTCTCCAGCAGCCCGTGCATGGCAGCACCCGCGACGAGGTCGCCCTGGGCCACGGTGCCGCTGTCGAACCACGGCGCCGTCGAGGTCAGCTCCACGGGCTTCTCAGGCCCGGCCCGGTTGGCGGCCGCGCGCGCCAGCTCGATGAGCTCCTCCACCGTGCCGGCCGCTCCCGGGAAGAGCGCTACGCCCACCACGAGCTGGGGGCTGGAGTCGCGCGGAAGGGCGGCGATGGCGTGCGCGAGGCGCGTCGCGTCCTCGGGGCCGGTCTCCGGGAGCAGGAACTGCACGGCGTCGCTGCCGTAGGGCGCCATCCGGTCCACCGGGCGCAGCAGGCCGTGCACGTGCTCCAACCAACGGTGGACGTGCTCATCAATCGAAGGCGGCGCACCCTGGCCCCGGGCCCGCGCGGCGCGCACCACGAGCAGGGCGAAGGGGCGGTGGAACTGCCGCGCCCGTGCCGCCTCGTCGTCCACGGCCTGCCGGAAGAGCGCATCTCCCTCCAGCCGGAGCGACTGCCCCGACCGGCCCAGCGCGTGGATCCGCGCGGGCAGCCCGCCGAGCCGGAACTCATCACCGACTTCGAGCGAGGCCGTCTGGATGCGCCTGCCGGCGACCCAGGTGCCATTGGTCGAGTCGAGATCCTCCACGGTGATGCGCTGGTCGGAGAGCAGCAGGCGCGCATGGACGCGCGAGAGCCGCCGGTCGTGGATGCGCAGGCCGGAGGGCTCGTCACGGCCGAGGGTCAAGGGAACGTCGGGCGTCAGCAACCCCAGCTCGGCGCCATGCTCGTGGTGGACGACCACGGCGATCCGCTGCGCGTACCCCGCGACCCGCTCCTCGCCTCCACCGTTCGTGATGGGGTCCGTCTTGGTGACGCCTGTCGCCTGACGTCGCTGCCCTGCGTGCATGGCGAAAGTATAGAGGAGATGGGCGGCCGGGCAGACAGGGGCTGGGTAGACCCACAAGGCTGGCGGCTTGCCCACTGTTTCACTGGGAGAGCGCCTCGGAGCATGCTCCTTCCTGGAGACCCCGAATGAGATACCTGCTGCTCCTGATTCCCTTGCTTTCGAGCTGTGCCTCGTCACCCCGAAGCGAAGCCCCTCGGGTTTCAGACGCCGACCGGATCGTCCGGGAGCTTTGCGGCAAACAGATGGCGCTGCTGGGGGAGGAATCCCATCACGGCAGCGCCAGGACCGTGGCCTTCAAGGTGGAGTTGACCCGCCGGCTGGTGGAGGAATGCCAGTACGACGCCTTCTTCATCGAGACCGGCACCTATGACTTCCTCCACATCCAGACGCTGCTGAAAGCGGGCCAGCCCGTCAGCGATGACACGCTCGCGGCTGCCATTGGCGGGATGTGGGCCAGTCCGGAGATGGCGCCCCTGATTCCTTTTCTAGCCGAGCGGCTCCGGGCGGGAACCCTCGCGGTCGGTGGGATTGATGATCAGATCAACCGGGGCACCTGGGCGACGAAGGAGATGGCGCGTGAGCTCAGCCCCTTGTTCACCGGCCCGCGGCAGGCGGAGTGCGGAGCGGCGCTCGATCGGCACCTGGCCTGGCGGTATGACGAAACCCACCCGTACACGGCGGAGACCGCGAAGGACCTCCTGGGCTGCGCGAAGGAGCTGGAGTCGGCGCTCTCCAGGCCCGAAGCGCCAGCGACACCCGCGCAGTTGCAGATCGCCCGCAATCTGGTGAGGAACTTCACCCGTGAGGCCGCCGCGCGGGCCCGGAAGCAGGCTCAGCCTGATGGGCCCTGGGACTGGGGTCATGACATCGCGCGAGATCGCTCCATGTTCATGAACCTGGAATGGCTCCTGTCCCAGTCCCCCCAGCCCCGGAAAGCCATTGTCTGGACTGCCACCGTTCATGCCGCGAAGGACATGTCGAGCCTGGAGTCGGACGACCGGCAGAGGATTCCGCTCGGCTCCTATGTCCGTGAGCGGTTCGGGGACCAGTCCTTCGTGCTGGGGTTCTCCGCGAGCTCCGGGAGCCATTCCATCGGCGCCAGTGCCCACACGTTTGTCCTCGCACCCGCGACGCCTGATTCGCTGGAGGGCCAGGCGTTCGCGAACCACAGCGCGGACACCCGGTATCTGGATGGGCGCCAGCTTCGTGATTTCGGGCCCAGGGTGGCCCGTCTCCTGACCTATTCCTCGTGGATGAAGGCCCCCTGGGCAACGGTCGTGGATGGGCTGCTGATCATCCGGGAGGAAATGCCTTCGCGCCCATCATCGCGCACAGCTCGATAGCGAGGTCAGAGCACGCTCTTGCCGAGCGCCAGCATCACTTCGATGAAGCGCCGGTCGGCGAGGAGCAGGGGCACCATGGGCGCCATGGCCGCGGCGACGACGCCCAGCGCCGCGCGGAGGTCCACCGGGAACCAGCGCATGCCGCGCGCGACGTTGAAGGACGTATTCAGGTCCGTTTGCGAGGAGAACTCGGGCGCGCCCAGCGGCTCCAGTCCCTTCGGTATCTCGTGGTGGAACCACCGCCGCTCGAAACGCCGCGAGTGCCAGGACGCCACACCCGAGTAGGCATGGTCCCCCCTTCGCTTCGCCATCAAGAGCTGACGGAAGAAGAACACCATCGGCGAGAAGACGACGGCAAGGCAGATGAGCGCGAAGGCGAACAGGTGAAGGGCGTAGCCGGTGACGTTCGCGCTGGAGGCGTGCGCCAGACGCTGCGCGGTGAGCGTGGAGGACAACGCGAGGACGATGACCGAGAAGCTGGCCTGGCTTGTGCCCAGGAAGCCCAGGCCGCCCGCCGAGTCTGGATGGGTGGGCACGAAAGCGAGCGGCAGCCTGGAGGCCTTGAACAGGAACATCGCCCACAGGATCGCCCGCCACAGCCAGCGCAGGAGCAGGAACCGGATGATCGGCATGCTCACCGCGAGGTACCACCACCCGGCCAGGGTGAGCGGGCCCCCGGGCTCCGCATGGAGCCAGGCCGGACGGTTCGGCAGGTAGGGTGCGTGCACGAAGGACGCGGCGAAGGAGAGGACCATCAACCCGGCCTCGATGACGCCGCTTCGCCGCCCCTGCATCGCGTCGCGAGCAATGGACTCGTAGCGGGGCAGGTTCTTCGCATCAATCAGCTCCGAGATGACGAAATGGCGCACGGCCGCCGCGAGGCGCATGTCGATGTATCCATCGGCCGCGACGAGCAGCGGTAGGGACACCAGGAACTCGACATGGGTCGCCACGTTGCTCAGGAAGGCGTGTGCCGCCGTCCCACCCTCCAGGAGCGACAGGACGAGGAGCGGCAGCCAGCTCACCAGCATCAGGCTGGCGACGCGCACGGGCAGCGAGACCCGGTCGAGACGGGGGAAGCGGTGCCGCCGGTCGAGTGAGGTTCCCTGGACCAGCGAGAAGTCGAGCAGCGAGGCGGGGACGTCCATGGTCCTCCCAAAGCTGTGCCGTGGGGGGGGCTCCTGCCAGTCGGCGAAGCAGGCAGGCTGGGAAAGGCATGTCGCCCGCCGCCTCTCTCAGGAGGGGCCGCGCGTGCGGGACCGCTTGCGCATCAGCTCGAGCAGGGCCAGCGCATCGCCGCCCTGACCCGCGAGCCCTTCCATCATTCCCGCCTGGTCTTCCGCGGAGCGGTTCTGGCCCAGCTTGAACTTGCCCTGCAATTCCTCGATGGGCAGCTCGAAGCCGACGATGTGCTCCAGCAGCTGCGCGCGGACCTCCTCTGGCAGGTGGGCCGCGTGGCCGGGGGCTCCGCTCGCGGGCTCGTACTCCGCCAGCATCACGTCGATCAGCTTCGACAGCTCCGCCTGCGTGTCGATGATTCGCGGACGGCCGAGCGCGTGCACCACCGCGTAGTTCCACGTCGGCGCGGAGGGCCGCACCTTGTACCAGGTGGGTGAGATGTACGCGTGGGGCCCATGGAAGACGCAGAGGGCCGGCCGCTCGCCGTCGAAGTCCTTCCAGTGTGGGTTGGCGCGCGCCAGGTGCCCCAGCAGCGTGCCCTTGTCGCCCCGGTCCGGCACCAGCATGAGCGGCAGGTGCGAGACGTTGATCCCCGAGCCGTGCGAGATGACCGTGCTGAAGGCGTGCTGCTTCATGAACGCGTGCAGCGTGGAGAGGTCCGACTCCTGGAAGCTTCGGGGCGTGTAGAGCATGCGGTCCGGACAGCCTTGCACGCCCCCGTGGGTGGGAGAAGCAGCGCGCTACGGTCCGCGGGCCTGCTCCTGCGACGGCATCCCCAGGGCGGCCGCCAATTCGGTGAGCTTCTCCTGCACCTTGCGCATGTTCGCAGGGCCCATGCGCAGCAGGTGCTTCTCCGCCGCGCCCAGCGCTTCCAGGTTCGGATCCGCGTAGACGTAGAGCGCGCCCTTCGTCATGAGCTCCGGAGGCGTCTTGGGGACGGAGACGCGGGTGAGCCGCCCGATGGCTTGCGACAGGGTCGCATCCAGGCTCCGGCCCGGCGGGGCCAGCTCCGCGTGCGCGGCGTCCAGCAGCGGCTTGAGCTCCTGATACACCTGTCCCGCCTTCTTCGCGTCCAGGGAGGTGATGACGCGGGCCACTCCGTCGTAACGGGTATGGCTCTCCGGCGCCGTCACCGTGTGGCCGTGACGCTTTGTCACGCGGAAGGTCCCGGTGGGCGCCATGAAGGACAGCGGCATGCGCGGGCTCTGGCCTTCCGCGACCAGGTTCACGGACGCGGCGAAGCGGCGGGCCAGGTCCTCGGAGGACAGCCAGCGCGCGAAGTCCGCGTCGCTGGAGAGTCCCTTCAACAGCTCCCTCACATGAGTATCAGTGCCGGAGAGCTGCACCGCCGGGGGCGGAGGCGGCGCCGGAGGCGTGGGCTCGGCGATTGACGGCGTGGGGGCGGGAGGCGGCTCCGACGTGCGCAGGAGGAAGTAGCTCGAACCGCCCAGGAGCGTCACGACGGCGGCGATGCCCAGGGGCCAGCGGAGGTAACGGACGGGAGACGGCGGAAGGGGGGCGTTTTCGCTGGGGCTCATGTGGATGGGGACTCGGTGGGAGGTCGATGAAAGGGTCTACAGCTCGCCGGCGCGGGCCTGTTCGGCCAGGCGGAAGGAGAACTCCGCGCGGCGGTTCTTCTCCGGGGCGTTCGTGTCCGCGGGCCGCTCCTCGCCGTAGGAGATGACGGAGATGCGCCCGGGCTCGACGCCCAGGTTCACCAGGTAGGCGCGCACGCTGGCGGCGCGGCGCTGGCCCAGCGCGATGTTGTATTCCGTCGTGCCCAGCTCGCAGGTGTGGCCCGCCACCGTCACCTTCGCGAGGCTTCGCTGACGCAGGGCCTGGGCGATGCGCGACAGCTCGTCGGTGGCCTCGGACGGGAGCAGGGACGAGTCGAGCGGGAAGTAGATGGGCGCGGCGTTGAGCGCCGCGAGCGCCTGCTCCGTGTCGTCGGGCGCGGGCCGCGCCGCGTTGCCACGGTCGCTGGTGGTGGGGGCCGGCGCGTGGGTCGCCGCGTCGGTGGTGCTGGTGTTGGCCGCGCGCCTGGCGCAACCAGAGAGGCCAATGACTGACATCAGGAGGAACAGGTGGGTTCGGTTCATGCCCTGATACATGAGCAAGGGCTGTGCCGCGGTCCCTCCGTCTGGAGTCTCGCGCGGGGGGGGCGCGATGACTCGCAAAGCGCGTCGTCCTAGCGTTGCGAAACGCCGCTGTCGGTCTTCTCCCTGCGGTGGATGGTGGAGACATCAATCCCCAACAGCTCCGCCGCGCGTGTCTTGTTGCCTCCACAGCGGGCGACCACCCACGCGATGTATTCACCCTCCAGCTGTCTCAGCGGCACCACCTGTCCGTGGGCCGCGGCCAGCGGGTGGACCTCTGGCGCGGCGTCCGCGGTGTGCAGGCGCAGCTGGGCCAGGTCCACGGTGGGCTGCGCTCCCAGGACAACCAAGCGCTCCACCAGGTTCTCCAGCTCGCGCACGTTGCCGGGCCAGGGCATGCGCGTGAGCGTGGCCACGACCTCCGGGGACAGGGTGGTGACGGCGGAGCGCGGATTGCGGGCGCGAGCCTGTGTCACGAAGTGCTCGGCGAGCTTCGGGATGTCCTCCGTGCGCTCGCGCAGCGGCGGCACCCGGAGCGAGACGACGTTGAGCCGGTAGAAGAGGTCCGCCCGGAAGCGGCCTTCCTTCACCCGCGCGTCCAGGTCCTGATGCGTGGCGGCCAGGATGCGCACGTCCACGCGGCGCGAGCCATCCGCGCCCACGGCCCGCACCTCGCCGTCCTGGAGCACGCGCAGCAGCTTCGCCTGGAGCTCCGGGGGCATGTCCCCGATTTCGTCGAGGAAGAGCGTGCCTCCGTCCGCCTCCACGAAGAGGCCCCGGCGCGTGGTCGTGGCTCCGCTGAAGGCGCCCTTGAGGTGGCCGAACAGCTCGCTCTCCAGCAGGGCGTGGGGCAGGGCGGTGCAGTTGACCGCCACGAAGGGCGCCTGGCTCCGGGGCCCTTCGGAGTGGAGCGCCCTGGCGACCAGCTCCTTGCCGCTGCCGCTCTCGCCCCGGATGAGCACCGGCGCCTCCGAGGCCGCCACGCGGTCGATGAGCTCATAGAGCGTCCGCATGGGCACGCTGTGGCCCAGGAGCGAGCCCAGGCCACCGCGCTGGGCCACCTGGCGCTTGAGGTCGCGGTGTTCGGTCCGCAGGCGCCGGGACTCCAGCGCGCGCCCGACGTGGAGCAGCACCTCGTCCAGGCGGAAGGGCTTGGTGAGGTAGTGGTAGGCGCCGCGCTTCATCGCCTCCACGGCGCTCTCCACCGCGCCGAAGGCGGTCATCAGGAGCACCGGGAGCTCCGGGTCGTGACGGCGCGCCGCCGCGAGCACGTCCAGCCCGTCCACCTCCTCCATGCGCAGGTCGCACAGGACGACGTCGTAGACGCGGGCCCTCAGCTGCGCGATGGCGTCCGCGCCGCCCGTGGACAGGTCCACGCGGTAGCCCGCGTCCGTGAGGGGGTCCTTCAACATCTGTCCCATCTCCTCGTGGTCATCCACCACGAGGATGCGCGCGCTAGACGGCATGCCGTTCCTCCCAGCCGGAAGCGGCGGCCACCGGCCACCGCAACGTGAAGACGGTGCCCCGGCCGGGCTCGCTTTCGACCCCCACCTGGCCACCGTGGTTGCGGACGATCTGCGCCACCACGCTCAAACCCAGGCCCGTGCCCTGGCCCCGCTTCTTGGTGGTGAAGAAGGGGTCGAAGACCTGGTGCAGGTGCTCCGGCGCGATGCCACGGCCATCGTCCTGGACGCGGATCTCCACCGCCTGGGCATCTCCCGCCATGCACGTCGTGGCGCTCAGCCGCACGTGGCCTCCGGCGCTGCACGCGTCACAGGCGTTGAGGGCGAGGTTGAGGAGCACCTGCTGGAGCTGATCCGCGTCCGCCGCGAGGCTGGGCAGCCGCTCGGGCACGTCCAGCTCCAAGTGGACGTGCCGTCGCTCGGCCTCCACGTCGAGCAGCTCCTGGAGGCCCCGCACGAGAGGCGCCAGGGGGACGACGCCGGCGCGCGCGGGCTGGAGGCGTGAGAGGTCCAGCAGCTGGCGGATGATGCGGCTCACGCGGTCGATCTGCGTGACGATGGCGTTGAGGCCCCGGCCCTGCGGGTGCTCCACGCCGCCCACCTTCTGGAGCATGTACTCGGCGTGGCCCCGGATGATGCCCAGCGGCGTGCCGATTTCATGCGCCACGCCCGCGGCGAGCACGCCCACCGTGGCCAGCTTCTCCGCGCGCAGGAGCTGATCCTCCAGCATGCGCACGTTGCTCAGGTCCTCCAGCACCAGCAGCGTGCTCGCCTCTCCGTCGCCGTGCTCCAGCGGGACGGCATGGACGTTGAACTGGTCCTTCTCGTTGAAGAGGCTGAGCGGTTCGCCGTGCAGGCTGCGCACTGCGCCCTTGTCCCGCGCGGCCAGCACCAGCGCCGTCAGCCGCTGCACCGCGGCCGTGGGCGCGGTGGGGAAGGCCTCCGGGAGGGTGCTGCCCACGGCGGTGGTTGGCAGCCGCGCGCGCAAGGCCTGGTTCACGGCGCTGATGCGGCCTTCGCGGTCGAGGGCCAGGATGCCCGTGGGGATGTGATCGAGGATCTTCTGCGTCTTCTCATGCAGGTGCGCGAACCTCGCGGCGTGGCGCAGGCTCTCCTGGAGCGCCACCGCCCGGCGGTTGGCGAGCACCACGTAGGTCCCGAACGCCACCAGGAACACCGCCACGAGCAGCGCCGCCAGCGACAGGCGCAGGACCAGGGTGCGCTCGTGGGCGCGCAGGGCGCTCGTGGAGGAGAGCGTCGCCACGGACCAGGAGGCCTCGCCCCGCATGCGCAGGGGACGGAACGTGGCCACCGCGTCCGCGGCCCCCAGGCCCAGGCGCGCGGCCTCCGCCTCGTTGATCCGCAGCGTCCCGGCCGCGCCCGCGCGCATCCTCGCCACCAGGGTGCGCAAGCCCGGCACGAGCTTGCCCTCGGGTTCACCCAGCCGCCGGTGCCACGACGCGAGCGCCGGGTCGCTCATGGGCGCGGGCGTGCCGTGGGCGCCCAAGAGGAGCAGGCGCGTGTTCTCCTCCACCGTCACCATGCGCAGCGGCGCGAAGAGCGGTTCGGTGTCCACGAGGATGGCGATGGCGCCTCCGCCCCCGGGCGTGTCGGAGTCGATGCGGATGGCGAAGACACGCATCCACCCGGAGGACGCGGCGCCTTCGATGGGATGCGACGGAATGACGTGCCCCACCGGGGCCGTGAGCGCCTGCCTCGCGGTGTCCGCGAGCGCCGGGGGATGGACGGCCTCCCTCGGCAGGTGGCGCGACTTGTAGTCCACCAGGAAGAGCCGCTCCTCGCCGTCCGGGCCCAGCACGGCGATGGCCCGGTACTGGCCCACGGCCTCCAACAGGGCGCGCAGCTCGTTGTGATGGTCTCCCGCGGAGCCGGGCTGGGCGAGCAGCTCGCTCGCGAAGCGCAGGTTGTCCCCCAGGTCCTCCAGCGACCGGGCGACGCCGCTGGCGGCCTCCTCCAGCTGGGCCTGCCGGTCTCCCCCGAACTGTTCCACGAGCGCCTGCCGGTCGCGCTGGATGAACCACACGGCTCCGCCCGCCACGCTGGCCAGGGCAACGAGCAGGAGGACGAGGGGGGCGAGGAGACGGTGCATGGAGTGCGAGGGAGTCCACACAACGCAAGGCCCGGGCCAGCCGTTCCCTCCAGGGGCCGGCACCTTGCGCCGCGCCGCGACCGCCGCAAATCACCACACCGGGGCTGGCACTTTGCCGGACCTGCTCGGGGCCGCCCCCTGGCGGGCCTGGGCTAGAGTGGCCGCCCCCTCAGACGGAGACCGAGCCTGAACATGAGCCAGAACCTCTACGACATCCCCCTCACCGGCATCGACGGCGCTCCCCGGACGCTCGGCCAGCACCAGGGCAAGGTCCTGCTGGTGGTGAACGTCGCCTCCAAGTGCGGCCTGACGCCCCAGTACGAAGGACTGCAGAAGCTCTACGCGAGCCGGCAGGGGCAGGGCCTGGAGGTGCTGGGCTTCCCCGCGAACAACTTCATGGGCCAGGAGCCGGGCAGCGAGGCGGAGATCCAGCAGTTCTGCACCTTGAAGTACGACGTGACCTTCCCGCTGTACTCGAAGATCTCCGTGGTGGGGCAGGACAAGCACCCGCTCTACCACGCGCTGACGGGCGCCATCCCGGACGCCACGGGCGAGGGGCCCATGCGCGCGAACCTCAAGGGCTACGGCATCGAAGCCAACCCGCGGCCGGAAGTGCAGTGGAACTTCGAGAAGTTCCTCGTCGGCCGCGATGGCCGCGTCGTGGGCCGCTTCGCGCCGGACGTGACGGCGGAGGATCCGCGCCTCCTCCAGGCCATTGACGCGGAGCTGGCGAAGCCGGCCTGAGGTCAGGCCTCCGGCGCGGGGGCTTGAGTCATCCCGCAGGCGCGGTTGGCCGGGACGGCCAGGTCGATCTTCTTGGGGCGGGGCAGGTGGAGGTTGTTCATCACCTCGATGAACTCCTCGCGGCTCCTGCCCGCGACCCGCGGGTTGTGGCGCTTCTCCTCGCCGATGCTCGTCACCGTGTTCCCGTGGTAGTCGTGCGCGGGGTAGACGAGCGTCGCGTCCGGGAGCTGGAAGAGGACGCGGGTGATGGAGTCGTAGAGCTGGCTCGCGCTCCCGTTCTGGAAGTCGGTGCGGCCGTTGCCCCGCACCATCAGGGCATCCCCGGTGAAGACGCGGTCGCCCAGCAGGTAGCTCACGCTGTCGTCCGTGTGGCCCGGCGTGGCGAGCACCTGGAAGGCGCACTGTCCGACGTGCACCGTGTCGCCGTGCCGCACCCGCAGGTCGGCGCACCGGGCCCCGCCTGTTCCAGCCACCACCTGGCACCGCGTGCGCTCCCGCAGCGTGCCGGACGCGGTGACGTGGTCCGCGTGCACGTGGGTGTCGAAGACGTGGGAGAGGACGAGCCCCAACTCACCCACGAGCCGCAGGTCGCGGTCCACCTGCTCCAGCACCGGATCGATGAGCACGGCCTGGCGCGTGGCCTCATCACCGATGAGATACGTGTAGGTCGAGGACTCGGAGTCGAAGAGCTGGCGGAAGAGCATGTCGGAATCTCCGGTGCACGGGGGCCGCGGGCGGAGAAGAGGCTTCAGCGCCTTCCGCGAATTGTCCGATGGAACGCGAGCTCCGATAAAGGGAAGTCTGCCGATATTTGATGTGGACCCGGCAACGTGCGTTCGCCTCGCGGGGCAACTGGCGCGGTGGGGCTGTCGTGGGCAGGCTCGCGGCTTGCTCCCATGAACGCTCCTCCATCCCTCAAGCCTTCGCCCGAGCACCACCGGGTGCTGATCATCGGCGGCGGCACCGCGGGCCTCACGGTCGCGGCGCGGCTGCGGCGCAAGGGCGTGCGGGGCGTCGCCGTGCTCGAACCCTCGGCGCAGCACTTCTACCAGCCGCTGTGGACGCTGGTGGGCGCTGGCGCCGCGGACATCGCGAGCACCGTGCGGCCGGAGGCGGACTACATCCCGAAGGGGACGCGGTGGATCCAGGACCGGGCGGAGGAGGTGGACCCCGTCCGTCAGCAGGTGCTCACGCGGGGCGGCGCGCGGCTGACCTATGACTTCCTGGTGGTCGCTCCGGGCATCCAGTTGGACTGGGACCGGGTGCGCGGCCTGCGTGAGGCGCTGGAGACGCCGTACGTGTCCAGCAACTACGACTTCCGGCTGGCGCCGAAGACGTGGGAGATGGTGCGGGCGTTCCAGGGCGGCACGGCGTTGTTCACGCACCCGGCCACGCCCGTGAAGTGCGCGGGGGCGCCGCAGAAGATCATGTACCTGGTGGCGGACCACCTGCGCCGCAGCGGGCTCGCGGGGAAGTCGCGCGTCGTCTTCGGCTCGGGGGCCAAGGCGCTCTTCGGGGTGCAGCCCTACACGCGGGTGCTGGAGGGCGTCGTGGACCGCTACGGCATCCAGACGCACTTCAGCCACGACCTGGTGGAGGTGCGCGCGCACACCCGCGAGGCGCTCTTCGCGGTGACGCGCGACGGGCGCCGGGAGTGGGTGACGCTGGGTTATGACCTCCTGCACGTCACGCCGCCGCAGAGCGCGCCGGACTTCATCAAGCGCAGCGCGCTGGCCCATCAGGACGGTCCGAACGCGGGCTGGGTCAAGGCGCACAAGCACACGCTCCAGCACCCCGACCATCCGAACGTCTTCGCCATTGGAGACGCGAGCGACCTGCCCACGTCGCGCACGGGCGCCGCCGTCCGGGCGGAGGCTCCCGTGCTCGTGGAGAACCTGGTGGCCGTGATGGAGGGGCGCGAGCCCACGGCGCGGTATGACGGTTATGCGTCCTGCCCGCTGGTGACGGGCTACGGGCGGATGCTGCTCGCCGAGTTCGACTACGACGGCCAGCCCGCCCCGAGCCTGCCGTTCATCAACACCTTCGTGGAGCGCCGCGACCTGTGGCTGCTCAAGAAGTACGGACTGCCGCGCCTGTACTGGGACTGGATGCTCCGTGGTCGCGCGTGAACACTGGAGGAAGTGACCGCTCGACGGTGGGGTTTGCCCGTGCGACCTTCCGGGCCGTGACGCCCTACGACAAGATCTTCGAGAGCAACAAGGCCTGGGCGGAGGAGCAGCTCCGCTCGGATCCGGACTACTTCACCAAGCTGTCGGTGTCGCAGCAGCCGGACTTCCTCTACATCGGGTGTTCGGACAGCCGCGTGCCCGCGAACCAGATCATGGGTCTGGCGCCGGGTGACGTCTTCGTTCACCGCAACGTCGCCAACCTGGTCAACAACGTCGACCTCAACGTGATGTCGGTCATCAACTACGCCGTCCGGCAGTTGGACGTGAAGCACATCATCGTCTGCGGCCACTACGGCTGCGGCGGCGTGCGCGCGGCGATGCAGCCCAAGGACCTGGGCATCCTCAACCCCTGGCTGCGCAACATCCGGGACGTGTACCGGTTCCACAAGCAGGAGCTGGACGGCATCTCGGACGAGACGAAGCGCTATGAGCGGCTGGTGGAGCTCAACGTCCTGGAGCAGAGCATCAACATCATCAAGACGGCCGCCGTGCAGAAGTCCTACCTGTCGCGGGGCTTCCCCATCGTGCACTCGTGGGTGTTCGACCTGCGCAACGGCCTCATCCAGGACCTGAAGCTGGACTTCGTGCAGACGCTCCACAGCATCCAGGAGGTCTACGACCTCACGAAGGAGTGAGACTCCGGGGCTGACGACAGCGCCGGGGAGCGCGGCCTAGACCCGCGGAGATGATGACTCCGCGGCTCAGGGCATGGGTGTTCTCACTCAACACCTTCGCCGCCGCGATGGCCGCGCTGTTCCTCGGCCTGCGCTTCTCCCTGCCCAGACCGTACTGGGCGATGATCACCGTCTACGTCGTCAGCCAGCCGCTGTCCGGCGCGCTGCGCTCGAAGGCCGTCTTCCGGCTGCTGGGCACGGTGCTGGGCGCGGTGATGGCGTGCGTGCTCGTCCCCCACCTGGTGAACGCACCGGAGCTGCTGTCGCTCGCGATGGCGCTGTGGGTGGGCTGCTGCCTGTACCTGGCGCTCCTGGACCGCACGCCGCGCAGCTACGTCTTCATGCTGGGCGGCTACACCGCGGCCATCATCGGCTTTCCCGGTGTCTCCTCGCCGGGGGCCCTCTTCGACATTGCGCTGGTGCGGGTGGAGGAGATTGGCCTGGGCATCGTGTGCGCCACCGTCGTGCACACCGCTCTCTTTCCGCGCCCGGTGGGGCCGGTGCTGCTGGACCGAATCGACGGCTTCCTCGCGGACGCGGGCCGGTGGGCCCAGGACGCGCTCGCGGGCCGCAGGGACGCGCGCACGCGCCGCGAGTGGCACCGGCTGGCGGAGGACGTCACCGCGCTCCACCTGCTGGCGACGCACCTGCCGTTCGACACCGCCGGCCTGCGCCCCAGGGCCGGCGCCGTGCGCGCGCTGCACGAGCGCATGTCCATGCTGCTGCCCATCCTCTCCAGCATCGAGGACCGGCTCGCCGTCCTCCAGACCTCGGGCAAAGGGCCCGACGCCAGGCGGGACACGCTCCTCCAAGCGCTGAGCGCGTGGATCCAGGCGGGGCCCGACGCCGCTCGCGCCGAAGGCCAGCGGCTCTCCGAGGCCTGCGCCGCGCTCGCGCCGCCGCTGGACGCGAAGGCGGACTGGACGGCGCTCGTCACCACCAGCCTTGCCGTGCGCCTGGGCGAGCTGGTGGACACCGTCCAGGACTGCCGCGACCTGCGCGCCTTCATCCGCGACCCCACCGGGCCCGCGCCGGAGCGCCTGACGCCGCTCCTGCTCGCGCGTGTCCAGCGTCCGCTGCACCGCGACCGGGGCCTGGCGCTCATGTCCGGCATCGCGGCGGCGGCGGCCGTGCTGCTCTGCTGCGCCGTGTGGATTTCGCTCGCGTGGCCGGAGGGCAGCGCGGCGGCGATGATGGCGGCCGTCTACAGCTGCCTCTTCGCGACCCAGGATGATCCGGTGCCGGCCATCCTGTCCGCGCTGGCCTTCACCGGGGTGTCCTTCGTCGTGGGCGGGGTGTACCTGTTCGGCATCCTGCCCGGCATCGACGGTTTTCCCCTGCTGGCCGCCGCGCTGGCCCCCACGCTCCTGGGCGTGGGGGTGTTGATGGCGGATCCGCGGTGGGCGGGGCGCGCGAGCATCGCGGTGCTGGGCCTCCTGGGGACGCTGTCGCTCCAGGAGCGCTACACCGCGGACCTGGCGGAGTTCATCAACAGCTCGCTGGCGCAGGCCGTGGGCTTCATCGCCGCCGCGCTGTCCACCCGCTTCCTGCGCTCCGTGGGCACGGACTGGAGCGCGCACCGGCTCTTGCGCACCGGGTGGCGGGAGCTGGCGGGCCTGGCCTCCGCCGAGGGCGTGCCGGACCGCCTGGGCTGGACGAGCCGCATGCTGGACCGGCTGGGCATGCTCACCCCGAGGCTGGCGCTGGCCACGTCCCGCGACGAGGCGCTGGAGGCCGCGGACGCGCTGGCGGACCTGCGGCTGGGCTTGAACGTCGTGGACCTTCAGCGGGTCCGTCCGCACGTGGGGACTGCCGCGAGCCTGTCCGCGGGGCTGCTGCTCCAGCGCATCTCCGGGCACTTCCGGGCGCGCTCGCTGGGGCGGGTGACGGCGCCTCCGGTGGAGCTGCTCGGGGCGCTGGACGCGACGTTGGGCAGCGTGGCGGACGCGCCGCCTTCCGCGCAGAAGCGCGACGGGGTGCTCGCGCTCGTGGGGTTGCGGCGCGCGCTGTTTCCGGACGCGGCGCCCTACCGGGCAGCGCCCCTGGAGGCGGCGCGATGAGGGGAGAGCTGGACGTCCAGGGGGTCTTCGTCCCCGCGCTCCTCGTCTGGGCGCTGGTCGCGGTGGCGCTCGGTGTGCCCCTGCGGCGGGGACTGGCCGCGCTCCATGTCTACCGGTGGGTGTGGCACCCGGCGCTCTTCGACCTGGCGCTGTTCGTCCTCCTCTGGTTCGCGGTGACCTTCCTCGCCTCGCGGGTCCCCTGAGACGCCATGAAACCCACGCGCCCGCAGCTCATCCGGATTGGCGTGACGGTGGCCGTCGTCGCGCTGGCCCTGCTCGCGGGCTGGTGGATGTGGCGGCACTACGAGGTCGAGCCGTGGACGCGCGACGGCCGCGTGCTGGCGGACGTGGTGCAGTTGGCGCCGGACGTGTCGGGAGTCGTCACGTCGGTGGACGTGCAGGACAACCAGCGGGTGACCCGGGGGCAGGTGCTCTTTGTCATCGACCGCGCCCGCTTCGAGCTCGCGCTGAGGCAGGCGGAGGCGGTGGTGACGAGCCGGCAGGCGGCGCGGGCGCAGGCGCAGCGTGAGTCCGAGCGCAACCGGGGGCTGGGCAACCTGGTGTCCGAGGAGGCCCGCGAGCAGGGGCTGTCCCGCGCGGAGCAGGCGGAAGGGGCGCTCCAGCAGGCGCTGGCCAACCGGGACATCGCAGCGCTGAACCTGGACCGCTCCACGGTGCGCGCGCCGGTGAACGGCATCATCACCAACCTGGAGGTGGAGGAGGGGGACTACGCCACCGCCGGGCGGCAGATGGTGGCGCTGGTGGACAGCGACTCCTTCCGCGTGGAGGGCTACTTCGAGGAGACGAAGCTGCCGCGCATCCGCGTTGGCGCGCCAGTCACCATCCGGCTCATGGGCGAGCCGGCCCTCTTGCGTGGACACGTGGAGGGGATCGCCGCGGGCATCGAGGACCGCGAGCGCGGGGCGGGCCCCAGCCTCCTGCCCAACGTGAACCCCACGTTCAGCTGGGTGCGCCTGGCCCAGCGGGTGCCCGTGCGCATCGCGCTGGACGCGGTGCCCGAGGGAGTCCGGCTCGTGTCCGGACGCACCGCGACGGTGACGGTGCACGAAGAGGGGGACGGGGCTTCGGCCGCGCGCACCGGGGACGTCCGTCCATGAGCACGCGGGGGCTGCGCGGGTGGGTGGGCCTGGCGCTGCTGGTGTCCGCCTGCACGACCGTGGGGCCTGATTACCGGGGGCCACCGCCGTCCGCGGTCGTCCATTCGCCCGAAGCCACCGGGGCCTTCCTGGGTGCGGAGGATCCGCACTACTCGGCGGAGCCCGTCCCGGGCGAGTGGTGGCGGCTGTACGAGGATCCGGTGCTGGAGGGGTTGGTGCAGCAGGCGCTGAAGTCGAACGTGGACCTGCGGGTGGCGGAGGCGAACCTCGCGCGGTCGCAAGCGGTGCTGGCGGAGGTCGGGGGCGCGCTGCTGCCGACCTTTGGAGTGGACGCGTCGGTGGGCGTGGGCAGGACGCCGCCGGTCCGGCCGTCAGTGACCTATGGCCTGGGCTTCAACGTGTCGTATCAGTTGGACCTGTTCGGGCGGATCCGCCGGGGCATCGAGGCGGCGCGCGCGGACACGGAGGCGGTCCAGGCCGCGCTGGACCTGACGCACATCACGGTGGCCGCGGAGACGACCCGGGCGTACGCGAGCGTCTGCTCGGTGGGCAACGAGGTGTTGGTGGCGCGTCATGTGTTGGCCTTGCAGGAGGAGAGCCTTTCGCGGACGCGGCGGCTGGTGGAGGCGGGGCGGGGGACGGCGCTGGACCTGAGCCGGGCGCGAGCGCAGGTGGAGGTGCTTCGCGCGAACATCCCTCCGCTGGTGGTGCTGCGGCGCATCGCGCTGCTGCGGCTGGCGGTGCTCAGCGGCAGGCCGCCCGCGGCGTTTCCTCCGGACGTGGAGGCGTGTGAGACGCCGCCACGGCTGGCTTCACCCATCCCGGTGGGGGATGGCGCCGCGCTGCTGCGCAGGCGTCCGGATGTCCGGCAGGCGGAGCGGGCGCTGGCGTCGGCGACCGCGCGCATCGGCGTGGAGACGGCGGACCTCTATCCCACGGTGAACTTCGGGCTGTCCGCGGGGTCCGGAGGCCTGATGAGTTCCTTCGGACAGGAGAGCACGCTGAGCTGGAGCCTGGGGCCGCTGCTGTCCTGGACGTTTCCGAACACCCGCGTCGCCAGGGCTCGCATCGCGCAGGCGGATGCGGCCGCGCAAGGGGCGCTCGCGCAGTTCGACGGGGTGGTGCTCAACGCGCTGCTGGAGACGGAGAGCAACCTGACGCAGTACACGCAGGAGCTGGAGCGCGTCGCCGCGCTCACGGCCGCCCGGGACTTCAGCGCCGAGGCCGCGCGCGAAGCCGACGCGCTCTACCGGGGAGGGAGGGAGAGCTTCCTGGGCGTGCTCGACGCGGAGCGCACCCGGGCCAACGCCGAGGCTTCGCTGGCCTCCGCGCAGAGCCAGTTGGTGTCCGATCAGATCGCCCTGTTCCTGTCGCTGGGTGGGGGATGGGAGGAGCCGCCGCCCGCGGGGGGACAGTAGGATGGGAGCGGATGCGCTTCTTCCTGACCCTCCCGGACGGCCGCTCCATCTCGCTGGAGAAGCCGGTGGTGTCCGTGGGCTCCGAGCCCGCGTGCGACGTCGTCCTCTCCGCGCCCGGAGTGAAGGGCAGCCACGCCCTGGTGTTCCGTGACGCGCGCGGGTGGACGGTGTCCGCCGCCAGCGCGGACTGTGACGTCCGGGTTCGTGGCAAGCGGGTGGAGCTGGCGCCGCTGGAGCCGGGAGAGTCCTTCAGCGTGGGCAGGGCTTCGCTCACGCTGACGGTTTCGGAGGCGCCGGTTCGCGTGGAGCCTTCCTCGCCGCCGTCCCGCCTGCTGGGCGTGCTGACGGACTTCGCTTCGCGGCTGCTCGTGCAGCGCCCTTCGTCGGAGCTGCTGGAGGCGGCGCTGCGGGGCATCTCGGACGTCACCTCCGCGGACGTGGGGTTCCTCGTGTCGGTGGAGGGGGACCGGCGGCAGGTGCTGGCGGCCACCGGCTCCGTGCCGGCTTCGGCGGTGGTGGACAGCCTCGTGGATCAGGTCGTGGGCTCGGGGGCTCCGGTGCTGGTGCCGGACGTCGCGGCGGAGGCGGCGCTGGCGGGGGCTCCCAGTGTCCTGGCGTTGCGGTTGACGTCCGCCCTCGTGCTGCCACTTCGCGCGGGCTCCGCGCCCCTGTGCGCGGTGTACCTGGGACGGCGCCTGGGCAGCCCTCCGTTCTCGACCCGCGAGCTGGAGGAGGCCATGGCGTTGTCGTCGCTCGCGGCGCTGCTGCTGGCCACGTCGCGGGAGCTGACGGAGCTGCGCGCCCAGGTGGACAGCCTCACGCAGCGCATCGCCGCGGCCACGTTCGAAGGGCTCATCGGTGAGTCCCCGGTCATGCGGAACCTCTACCGGCAGGTGGAACGCCTGGGGCCCACGTCCCTGCACGTGCTCATCCAGGGCGAGACAGGCACGGGGAAGGAGGAGGTGGCCCGGGCGCTTCACCGGCGGAGCGGCCGGCGCGGACGGCTGGTGGCCATCAACTGCGCGGCGCTTCCGGAGTCCCTCATCGAGCGTGAGTTGTTCGGCCACGTTCGCGGGGCGTTCTCCGGCGCGACCTCCGACCGCGCGGGGCTGGTGGAGGCGGCGGATGGGGGCACGCTGTTCCTGGATGAGATTGGAGACATGCCGTTGTCGCTCCAGTCGCGCCTGCTGCGTGTCGTCCAGGAACACGAGGTGACGCGGCTGGGCGAGCACCGTCCCCGCAAGGTCGACATGCGCGTCGTGGCCGCCACGCACCAGCCGTTGAAGGCGCTCGTCGCCCGAGGGGCCTTCCGTGAGGACCTCCTCTTCCGCCTGGACGAGGTGCGCCTGGAGGTGCCCGCGCTGCGGGAGCGCGGCGAGGACGTGCTGCTCATCGCGCACCATGTCCTGAAGCAGCAGGGCGCGCGTGCGCGGGGCCTCACGCAGAAGGCGGCGGAGGCCCTGCGCGGTCATCCCTTCCCCGGCAACGTCCGCGAGCTCGTGTCTCGCGTGCGGCGCGCGGCCATCCTGGCGTCTGGGGAGCTCATCGGCGTCGAGGACCTGGACCTGGCCGCGGACACGGCGCCGCTGGTGCCCCTGGACGAGGCACGTGATGCGTTCGTGCTGCGCTACGTGCGCGAGGCCATTGCTCGCAGCGGGGGAAGCAAGAAGGAGGCGGCCCGGGCGCTGGGCATCGGCGTGCGCTCCGTGTTCCGATACCTGGGGGAAGAGGAGTGAGAGGCCCACTTGCGTATGCGTGACCTATTTGGGCGATTGCTCGCATCTCTTGTCGTCGTGGCCGTGAGTTGTGCCGAAGCGCCGGTGGTACCCAGTGCTGGTGCGGTTCGGATGTGGCGTGGGCCGCTCATGAACGTGCCAGGAGGCGGGCAATTCCGCACCGTCATCTACTATGGGCCATGGCAGTGCAGCTCCCAGCTCATGACCTATTGCCAGGAGAAATGCGCGGGAAGCGGCCACGTCCTCCAGGGATGCATGTGGCTGGCGGACGTGAAGATGGATTTTCAGGGCACGCTGATTCAGGCCGGCAGCCGGTTTGGGATGGCGCATTGTTGCTGCAACTACGGAGCACTGACGCCTCGCCAGAATGAAGCTGCTCGCAATCGCTGGAACAAGGCACGCAAGGGGTTCCGTGAGGAATGGTCCCGGCGGTTCGGTAACTGGCCGACGGAAGCCGACGGAAAGCCCTACCAGGGCCATCACATCCGCGACCTTCAACATGGCGGCAACCCCACCGAATGGGACAACCTGCTGCCGTTTCCCCAGGACCTTCACGAGGATCTGCTGGGCCCCTACAACCAATGCTACGCGAACCAGCCTCCGTGGACGCGTGTAGGAGTGGATCACCCCTATGGCGAGTAGCTCCGAAGCCATGTCGGCGCTTCTGGAAGAGGTTTCACGGCTCCACTTCCCGAACCCACCCGCGACTCCGTCGGAGATTGAGGCCTTCGAGCAGAGCGTCGGGTGGCGCCTGGACCCGGACCTTCGTGCCTTCTACCTGCATTGCGATGGCGCGAAATTGTTCGACCGAGCCGACCCCGCGTTCTTCTTCTACCCGCTGGCGAAGATCCGCCGCGCTCGCGTCGTCCTCCTCAAGGAGGACACAGACAGGGCGGGTCCCGCGTCCTGGTACGCGGTCTGCGAGGTGCGGGACACCAATTACATCTTCGTCGACGTGAGCCAGCAGGCGGAGGGCCGGTACTCCATCCGGGATGGCTACCGCGAAGCGTTTCCAGACCCTGCCTACAACCGCCAGATCGCGGGCTCCTTTTCAGAGTTCTTGGGCGGAGCGCTTCGTTCCAATGAAGAATGGTTCTGGCTTCAGACGGAGGAGGAGTAGCGGCCGTGGCGAGCGCCACCGCGTGCGTACATCCCACTCTTGAAGTAGTCCTGAGCCCATGCGCTTCCCGCTCTCGTTCCTGCTGCTGGTCCTGCTCGTGGGCCCGGGGTGTCCGCTCGACATCCAGGTGCGTGAGGAGTTGGACGCCGGCTGTCTGGGAGACGTCTGCGTGCGCTCCTGCGCCGCGGACCGGGAGTGTCCCGAGGACCAGCGCTGCTCCGACGTCCACAGGGAATGCGAAGCGGGCCCCCGCCTCACAGAGCCCTGCTCCGAGCCCCTGGCCTGTTCGACGTTCGCGTACTGCGTGAAGGGACGCTGTACACGCGATTGCGACCCGGGCTGCCCCACGGGCTACCAATGCTCACCGGCTCCGGAGTCCCTGTGTGTCGAGACCTGCGAGGGCCTGTCCCCCGAGCACCTGGGCGACTTCTGCGAGAGCTCCATGGACTGCGCCCGCTGCGGCTTCTGCGCGGACCTGGGACGTGGGAAGACTTGTCACCAACCCTGCCGGTCGGATGCGGAGTGTCCCGGGGGACAGGCAGGCACGTGCGTGCAGCTCCCCGGCTCCACCCTCCGCGTGTGCCAGCAGTGAGGGCGCCCCGGGGTTTGATCGCGCGGATCCCGCTTCCTAGACTGCGCGCGCGATGACGGGCGAACTGCTGGCCGGCCGCTACCAGTTGGAGCAGGAGTTGGGGCGGGGCGGGATGGCGACGGTCTTCCTCGCCCTCGACCTCCGGCTGTCCCGCCGCGTGGCCGTGAAGGTGCTGCACCCGGGCCTGGACGCCCGCTTCACCGAGCGCTTCCGCCAGGAGGCGGAGGTGGTGGCCTCGCTCCAGCACCCCAATGTCCTGGCGGTGCATGACTTTGGCGAGGACGCCGTGCGCGGCCCGTTCCTCGTCTGTGAATGGGTGCAAGGTGAGAACCTGCGCGAACTGGCGCGGCGCCTGGCTCCCGTGCCGCCGGAGGCCGTCGCGCTGCTGGGCTGGGAGCTGGCCCGGGCGCTGGACGCGGCGCATGCGCGCGGTGTGGTGCACCGGGACGTGAAGCCGGAGAACGTGCTCGTGGCGCGTGGGGGGCCGCTGAAGCTCGCGGATTTCGGCATCGCCGCGCTGGCGGACCAGGCCCGGCTGACGAGCACTGGCGCCGTCATCGGCTCGCTGGCGTACATGGCGCCGGAGCGTATCGATACCGGGGCGTGGTCCCCGGCGTCGGACGTCTACGCGGTGGGTGTGGTGTTGTTCGAGCTGTGCACCGGTTCGACGCCACATGCAGGGGAGGGCAGTGCCCGGCTGGCGGTCTCGGTGATGACCCGCGATGCGCCGCCATTGGTGGAGGCCGCGCCGGGCACGCCCGCGCCCCTGTCGGCGCTGGTCGCGCGGTGTCTTGCCCGGGATGCGCGTGACAGGCCCGTGGGGGGTGGGGCGCTGGCGCAGGAGCTGGAGGCGGTGCTGCGGTCGTGGGTCGGGGCTCCCGCCGAAGCGTCACGTGCCTTCTTCCAGGCACCGGAGTCCTCAGTGGCCCGCTGGCGCGAGGAGCGGTTCCAGCGGCTGTTGGGCGAAGGACGTGCGCTGCTCGCCGCGGGGCAGGGCGCCCAGGCTGCACGGTGTCTCAACGCCGCGTTGACGCTCCGGCCCGGGGCCCCCGAGGTGCTGGCGCTCCTTCGCTCGTGTCCCATGAAGAAGGGCTTCGTCCGGCGAGCGTGGGATGCGCTCCCGCGCTCGTGGGCGGAACACAGGCGGGGGTTCCTGACGGGCGTGGTGCTCGCGGGGCTGTTCATCACCTCGCTGGTGGTGGGCGACATCATCGGGGTGAAGCTGTTCGAGGTGCACCTGGGCCCGGTGGTGGCGGTGATGTCGGTGGGGATGTTGCCGTTCCCGGTGACGTTCCTGCTGACGGACATCCTCAACGAGTTCTACGGCAAGAGGGTCGCGCGGTTCGTGACGTGGGTGGGCTTCGTGATGGCCATCTTCACGTTCGTGATTGTCGCGCTGGCGGGCCTGATTCCGTGGGCGCCGATGACGGAGGCGAAGGACTACAGCGGGACGGTGGCGGCGTCGTTCAACAACGTCTTCGGCGGCTCGCAGCGCATCCTGGCGGCGTCGATGGTGGCGTACCTGGTGGCCCAGTTCCTGGACATCTCGGTGTTCAACCTGCTCAAGCGGGTGACGAACAACCGGATGCTGTGGCTACGAGCCACGGGCTCCACGGTGGTGTCTCAGCTCATCGACACGGTGGTGGTGCAGTTCGTCGCCTGGACAGGCGTGCTGCCTCGGGAGGTCATCTTCCGGATCATCTTCACCTCGTACGCGGTGAAGCTGCTGGTGGCCATTGGCCTGACGCCGCTCGTCTACCTGGGGCACGCGCTGGTGGAGCGCAAGCTGGGCATCGCTCCGGTGGTGCTGGGCGAGGACGGTGAGCCGGTGAACCTCGTGTCGCCCAAGGCCGATCCCCCGTCCGCGGCCGCGGCCTGAACGAACAGAGGGGCAGGGCTCGAAGCAGGAGCCCTGCGCACACCGTGTCTCAGCGCGCGTTCGCGGCCGGGTGCTTGAGCACCTGCATCGTGCCGCGAGTCACGCCGAACTGCTCGTGCACCGCCGCGCGCTTCACCGCCTCCGCGGGCGACAGCCGGCCCGCGAGCAGCTCCTGATACGCGCCCAGCACCCGCGTGGCCTCCTCGCGAGTCTCGCGCACGAACTCCACGCGGAAGCGCCGCACGCCGCGCTCCAGCAGCCGGGGCACCAGCGACGCCGCGCTCTGCGCCTGCGCGTTGAACACCGTGTTGCGGCACCCCACGTCCACGATGACCGGGTGCTCCAATCCCAGCCGGTCCTTCAGCGCGATGGCGTGCTTCTCACACGGCCGCCCGCAGGCTTTGAAGTCGCGCCCGTTGGACAGCGTGTGTGAATACACGCAGTGCTCCGTGTGGAACGTCGCGATGTGGTGGTGCAGCGCCACCGCGAACCGGTGCGCCGGCGCCTGCTCCAGCAGCGCGAAGAGCTGCTCCGAATCCAGGTCGTGCGACACCGTCAGCGTGTCCAGTCCCAGGCTCAGCAGGTGCGCCGCCGTCAGCGAGTTCGTGACGTTCAGCGAGAAGTCCCCGTGCAGCACCGGTCGCGAAGCCCCCGCCGGCTGCTCCAGGAAGTGCATCATCGCGCCCCAGTGGCGCACCAGCACCGCGTCCGGCCGCAGCCGATCCAGGCGCGTGTCGTAGCCCTCCTCGCCCGGCTTCTGCACGCGCACCGTGGCGATGGTGACGCGCAGCCCCGCCGCGCGCGCCCGCTCCACCGCCTTCTGGAGCCCCACCATCTCCATCCAGTCCAGCTCCACCTCACGCAGGCCCGCGGCGATGACCGCCTCCAGCTGCGCGTCGTTCCGGCACAGCGGCAGCAACCGGGGCGCCTCTTCCGCCGGCCGCGACGCCACCTTCGCAAGCAAGGCCTGACGCACGCCGGCCTCCACCGCCTCCGTGTTCACCGTCCGCGAGGGGCCGCGCTCCACGTCCGCCGTCAGCTCCGAAACCAACTGCCGCCGCAGCGCCTTCAGCTCCGACACCGGCAGGTGCAGCCCCGGCGCCAGGCCAGACGCATCCAGCTCCGCCAGATGGAACGACGTCCCGCCCAGCGCGGCCAGCTTGTCCTTCAGCAGCGCCGCGTCCACGCCCGCGCCCCTCGACGGCGCGAGCACCGTCGTGCCCGTCGCCTCGCGCGTGAACAGCGCGGTGCTCATCCGCACGCGCAGCGGCGTGCCCTCCGCGCCGGACACCACCAGTGACAGCGGGATGCGGCCCTCGGGCTCACCCTCCGCGAGCAGGTCTCCCGTGCGCCGCGCGAGCGCCGGATCGCTGTTCAGCCACACGTGCTGCCCCGGCGCCACGCGGCCCAGGTCCGGGCCCGGATGGCCGAAGCCCAGCACCCACGCGTCGCCCTCGCGCTCCACGCGGAAGATGGGGCCGCCCGGCTCGTGCTTGTCCTCCGGCGCGCCCGCGTCGAACACCACGCCCATGCCCGGACGCGGATCCACATCCGCGGGGTCGGGCTCGCCCGTGAGCGGCGCGGACACCGAGCCCGCAGGGGCCTCGGGCCGCTCGTCGCCCAGGCCCAGCGCGCCCGTCCATGGCCGGTCGTCCGGCACCACGAGCACGTCCTTGCCGGACACCGCATGCACCCGGCCCAGGTACAGCCCGCGGTGCTTCGGGAAGCGCCCCTCCACCAGCGTCTGGTGGTCGGAGCCCGCCAGGAACCCGTGGGAGAACCCCCGGCTGTACGACAGCGACATCTCCGCCAGGTCCTTCGCCAGCCGCGCGCCGTCGGGCTTGCCCGCCAGCACGCCGTCCAGCCAGCGGCGGTAGCCCTGCACCGTGCTGGAGACGTATGCCGGCCCCTTGAGCCGGCCTTCAATCTTCAGGCTGTGCACGCCGATGTCCGCCAGCTCCGGCACCGCGCGCACGCCCGCCAGGTCCTTGGGGCTGAGCAGGTACTTCACCTCGCCCAGGTCGCGCGTCTCGCCGTCCACCACCAGGTCGTATGGCAGCCGGCACGACTGCGCGCACTGGCCCCGGTTCGCGGACCGGCCGCCCCATGCTTCGCTCGTGAGGCACTGGCCGCTCCACGACATGCAGAGCGCGCCGTGGATGAAGACCTCCAGCTCGATGTCCGTCTGCGACGCCAGTCGGCGGATCTCCGCCACCGACAGCTCGCGCGGCACCACCATGCGCGTGAAGCCCAGGCCCGTGGCGAACCGCGCCCCTTCCGCGCTGGACAGCGTCATCTGCGTGGACGCGTGCAGCTCCAGCTGGGGACAGATGGCTCGCGCGAGCAGCGCCACCGCCGGGTCCTGCACGATGAGCGCGTCCACGCCTGCCTTCGCCACGCCGCGCAGCAGGTGCTCCACCACCGGCAGCTCCGGCTCGAACACCAGCGTGTTCAGCGTCACGTAGGCGCGCGCACCGGCCCTGTGGATGAGCCCCACCGTCTCAGGCAGCCGCTCGAGCGAGAAGTTCTCCGCGCGGGCTCGCGCGTTGAAGCCTTCATCGAGCCCGAAGTACACGGCGTCCGCGCCACTGGCGAGGGCGGCACGCAACGACTCCAGGTCACCAGCGGGGGCGAGGATTTCGGGGCGTCGGGGAGACATGACTCCTACCTAGCACGCCCGTTCCCGCCGCTCCCTTCCTGCGACCTGTCCACCTCCACACTGAACGGGCACCCGTTTGAGGGAAGGGATGCCATCCCATGCGAGGCACGGGGATGTTGCTCAAGGGGGCCGGGCAGGGGAGCGAGCGCACTCGCGCCGGGTTGCGGGCCGCCGGATGCGTCCCCACCCTTCGACGCAGGAGGTCGTGATGCTCGAGGTCGTCGTCTACATGAAGCGCACCTGCCCCTATTCGCGGCAGGCCATGGACCTGCTTATCGAGAAGGGCTGCGAGTTCCAGAAGGTGGATGTCGCCGCGGATGAGCGGCGGCACGAGGAGATGATGCGGCGCTGCGGTCGTCAGACGGTGCCGCAGATCTTCATCGCGGGCCGTCACGTCGGTGGCTGCGATGACCTGTACGACCTGGAGGCGCGCGGGGAACTGGATGCGCTCCTCGGCCGGAAGGACCAGGACTCCACCGCTCCCTGAAGCCGCATCCACCGTCGAGTTCGGGCCGTGTGCCTCCTGCCGGGAGGACACGGCCCACGTGTTTCCAGGGCACGGGCCTCCCGGTGGGAGCCTTGATGCCCGTCCTGCGCGCGGCGCCCACCCTCCGGCACATCCGCGGGCCGCTGTCGCCAGGCCCAACCGCGCGGATTCACACTCCTGCCCGGCTGCCCTGCGACCGGGCGGCGGCGAAGTCCACGGCTGACGCGGAATGCGCGGCACGCATGTTCCCGTTGCCCGCCGACCCCGCGAGCGCATCCCGCGCCGTGAACCCTCACGAGGAGTCCACATGCGCTTCCGCCAGACCCTGACGACCATCGTCTGCGCCACCGGGATGCTCGCTGGCACCGTCGGCTGTACCGGCAAGGTCGAGCCCGCGCCCGCGACAGCCACACCTCCGGGCACGTCCGGTCCACCCATCGTCACTCCGCCAGGACGGCCCCAGACACCGGCTGACGCGGGCACGTCCCCTGACGAGGACGGAGGCGTCGCCACGGACGGCGGCACCACGCCCACGGATCCGCCCACGGATCCGGTGGATCCACCGCCCACGGAGGAGCCCGAACCGCCGCCGCCCGCCGAGCCGCAGTACACGCGCGTGCTCTGGGTGTCCCCCAGCGGCAATGACTCCGCGTCCGGAACGGAAGAACTGCCCCTGCGCACGGTGGCGCGAGCCCTGTCCCTGGTGAAGCCCGGTGAGGCGGTGTTCCTCAAATCCGGCACGTGGCGCGAGCACGTGGAGCTGAAGGAGCGGCAGGGCACGGCGGACAAGCCGCTGACGCTGAGGGCCGCGCCGGGCGCCACGGCCATCCTCAAGGGCGGCTCCATTGGCGAGACGTCGCTGGTGGACGTGAGCGGCGCGTACTGGAACATCCAGGGGCTCACGGTGGACGTGGGCGGCGAGTCCACCTTCGCGGTGATGTGGCGCGGCGCGGGCGCGCACCACGGCGTGCTCCGCGACAGCATCGTGAAGAACGGCACGGAGGGCGCGGGCGTCTACGTGACGGAGAAGGCGCACGACGTCCTCATCGAGGACAACGACATCTCCCACTTCGACCAGGGCGACGTGGACAGCCACGGCGTCGCGGTGCAGACCTCCGCCAGCAACGTCACCGTGCGCGGCAATGACATCCACCACAACTCCGGCGACGGCGTGCAGTGCCTGGGGCCGGAGGGCGGCGCCACCAACCCGGGCACGCCGTTCGACAACCTGCTCGTGGAGGACAACCGGCTCCATGACAACCGGGAGAACGGCGCGGACATCAAGACGTGCACCCACGTCACGCTGCGCGGCAACACCATCTACAACCACCGCGCCGTGTCCTCCTCCGCGGGCGAGGGCGTCATCGTCCACATGTCTCCGTCCGACGTCACGCTGGAGGACAACGTCTTCTACGCCAACGCGCGCGCCATCCAGATTGGCGGCAACCGCGAGGGCGCGCCCCCCACGCGCGTCATCCTGCGCCGCAACCTCATCCATGACGGCCTGGGTGAAGCGGACGGCGAGGAGGGCACCGGCATCCGCGTGGACGCGTCCGTGGACGTGAAGGTGCAGCACAACACCGTGTGGAACCTGAGCGGCGCGTGCCTCATCTTCGGCACGGGCTCCAACGGCGCGAGCCAGGGCCTGGACGTGCGCAACAACCTCTTCGCCGGCTGTGGCATCGCCGCGCGCGGCGGCTCGGGCCGGAGCGGCGCGGTGGTGGACGGCAACCTGTACTACCGGAGTAGCGGCGCGGCGGTATTCAACCTGGAGGGTGCCACCATGGGCCTGGCGGACTGGCGCACGAAGGCTGGCCTGGACAAGCGCTCCCAGGAGCGCGCGCCTGGCTTCGTGGACACGGGCGCGGACGACTACCAGTTGTCCGCACAGTCCCCCGCGCGCGAGGCGGGCCTGTCCCTGGGGCTGCCCTACTGCGGAGCGGCGCCGGACCAGGGCGCCTTCGAGTCAGGCTGCCCCTGACCCCGGGGGTTGTGTAGACTCCGGGGCCCTTCGCTCCGGAGTCCTGCGCCCCGTGTCGGCCCCGTCGGAACCCGCCTTCGGCATCGTCCTGGTCCCCCCAGGGTCGGTGGCTCGAGAACCCCTGAACGACGCCGCCGAGCGCGCGGGCCTGCGCGTGGTGGACGACCCGGACGACGCGGCCCTGGCGCTGGTGGACCTCACCGCCCCCGGCTGCGGCCCCGCGGTGGTGGAGCTGCTCACGTCCCTCAACGGGCCGCACCTCACGCTGCTCGCGGTGGTGTCCCCGGATTCGCGCGGCTTCGCCGCCGTGGACACGCTGCGCCCCGCGGACATCGTCACCCACCAGGGGCTGTCGCACGAACTCACCTGGCGCCTGCAGCGCGCCGCGGAGCGCCACCGCGAGCGTGAAGAGCAGGCCCGCAGCCAGACGGACCTGGCGCTGCTCCTGGAGCTCACCGCTGACTACGCGGAGAGCTCCGACGTGGAAGCGCTCCTGCACGGCGTGACGCGGCGTCTGGCGGAGCAGCTGGACATCGCGCGCGCCACGCTGGTGATGGTGGGCGGCGGCGTGGACGAGGGCGTCATCGTCGCCGCCAGCGACGACCCGGGCATGAAGGACCTGCGCATCGACCTGGCGCGCTACCCGGAAATCCGCGAGGTGGTGCGCACCGGCAAGCCCGTCGTGATGCAGGAGGCCGCCACGCACCCGCTGCTGGGCGACCTGGAGCGCCGGGCCGTGGCCGCGCGAGGCATCCACGCCATCGCCGCGCTGCCCCTGCCCATCCGCGGTCAGGTGCGCGGCGTGCTGCTGTTGCGAGCGGCCGGGCGGAGGCGGGCCTTCAGCTCGCGCGAAATCGACTTCCTCACCACGGTGGCCCACGCGACGGCGGTGGCGCTCCGGAGCGCGTCGGTGCTCCAGTCCGTGCAGACGGCACGGCTGGCGGCGGAGGAGAAGGCCGCGTCCTTCAAGCCCTACCAGCTCTTCTTCGCCCACGTGAGCGAGGGCGTGGCCATCCTCGATGACGAGGCCGCCGTGCTGTCGCTCAACCCCGCGGGCGCGCAGATGCTGGACACCACCGCCGGCGAGGCCCGGGGCAAGCACCTGAATCAAATCACCCAGCCGGTGGACGACGGCGTGCTGATGGAGCTGGTGACGTCCGCGTCGCGCGGCGAGGCGCGCATGGGCGTGGACGTGGTGGTGCGCACGCCCGCGGGCCGCTGCCTCACGCTGTCCATGTCCGCGGCGCCGCTGCGTGACGAGGACGCGGCCACCATCCTGTCCTTCCGCGACGTGACGCACGCGCGCAAGCTGGAGGACGAGCTGCGCAACACGAAGGACTTCCTGGAGCGGCTCATCGACTCGTCGGTGGACGCCATCATCGCGGCCGACTTGAAGGGGCGCATCATCCTCTTCAACAAGGGCGCGGAGGCCATGTGCGGCTACACCGCGCAGGAGGCCCAGGAGAAGCTCAACGCGCTCCAGCTCTACCCGCCCGGCATCGCCCAGCGCATCATGGCCCAGCTGCGCGGCCCGGACATGGGCGGCAAGGGCCGGCTGTCGCTCACGCGCCAGGAGCTGATGCACCGCTCCGGGGAGCGCGTGCCCGTGAACATGACGGCCTCCATCGTCTACGAGGGTGGCCGCGAGTCCTTCTCCGTGGGCATCTTCACGGACCTCCGCGACCGGGTGCAGCTGGAGCGCAAGCTGTACGACGTGGAGACGCGGCTGGAGGAGAGCGAGAAGAACGCCGTCATCGTCGCGCTCGCCGGCACCGCGGCCCACGAGCTCAACCAGCCCCTCACCTCCGTGATGGGCTACGCGGAGCTGCTCAAGCGCAAGCTCAAGGAGGAGGACTTCGCCTACAGGCCGGTGGACATCATCTACCGCGAGGCGGAGCGCATGGCGGAGATCGTCCGCAAGATCGGGAAGATCACCCGCTTCGAGACGAAGTCGTACGTAGGGGCGCAGCAGATCCTCGACCTCGACAAGGCCAGCTCCCATGAAGAGTGAGGTCCGCGCCGTGCGCCCGTCCGGAAATCTGGCCCCCGACGCCTTCCAGGCCTTCTTCGACGCGCTGGACGAGCCCGCCGCCGTCTGCGACGTGTCCCTGCGCATCGCGGCCGTGAACCCGGCCATGCGCCGCTTCTGCGCCACGCACGACATCAGCGTGGACATGGTGGCCGAAGCCCTGGCGAACGCCGTGGCCCCGGAGGACGGGCAGTTCCACGAAATCGACCTCGTGCTCCAGAGTGGCACCTCGCTGGTGCTCACCCTGTCGCGCCGCTCGGACACCGTGGCGGTGCGCGCCCGCGTGGACACGGAGGTCATCAGCGGCCGGCTGGTGGTGGCGGAGCGGGCCCTCCTGGAGCAGGCGCGCACGGAGGGCGTGCTCCTGGACCTGGGCCGCAGCGTGGCGGAGGCCGGCGGCGAAGAGGAGCTGGTGGCCGCGGTGGCGCGCGGCGTGAAGGAGCTCTTCCCCAGCCGCGCCTTCTGCATCCGCATCGTGGATGCGCGCACCGGTGGCCTCACGTCGCTCTACGCGGAAGGTCGCCTCAAGGAAGGCGCGCATGAGCCGCTGGTGCTCTTTCAGCGCTCGGTGGAGAAGACCAACCTCACGCAGACCGCGCTGCCCCAGGGGCGGGTGACCATCTCCGAAGAGGTGCCGCTGCTCTTCCACGGCAGCACCCGCGCGGTGAGCGCCCCGCTGGTCGCGAGCGGCCAGCTCTTCGGCGCCATCAACATGGAGTACCCGGAGGGCCTGGACGCGGACCCCGCGCACGACGAGCGCGTGCTGCTCCAACTGGCCAGCCAGGTCGCTGTCGCGGTGAAGAACGCGAAGCTCATCGACGAGCTGACGTTCGTGCGCAAGTACCTGGAGGAGCTGCTGGAGAAGGCCAACGCGCTCATCCTGGTGGTGAACCGGGACAAGCAGGTGGTGGTCTTCAACCAGGCGCTGAGCGCGCTCACCGGCCTCACCAAGGAGCAGGTGCTGGGGCGGGACTTGTCCTCGCTGGTGGCGGACAGCGAACAGCTGCGGCTGGTGCCCGTGCTGGCGGCGGCCATGCGCGGCGAGTCCGTGAACAACTTCGAGACGCGCCTGCTCACCCGCGACGGCGGCGAGGTGCGCGTGTCCTTCGCCACCTCCTCCATGCTCACCCAGCCGGGCGAGGTCGAGGGCGTCATCGCCATTGGCCAGGACGTCACGGTGGTGAAGGAGCTGGAGAAGCGCATCATCCACGCGGAGAAGCTGGCCTCCATCGGGCAGCTCGCGGCCAGCGTGGTGCATGAAATCAACAACCCGATGACGGCGGTGGCCACCTACGCGGACGCGCTCCTGCAGCGCTCGCGGATGACGCCGGGCGCGAACCCCGCGGACCAGGAGAAGCTGAAGAAGATTCTGGAGAGCAGCCACCGCATCCTGCGCTTCACCCGCGATCTGGTGAGCTACGCGCGGCCCGCGCAGGACCGGCCGGAGCGCGTGTCGCTCAACGCCGTCGTGGACATGGCCGTGGGCTTCTGCGAGCACGTCGTGTCCCAGGCCCGCGTCAGCGTGCAGCGCGAATACGCGAGCGACGTGCCGCCCCTGGCCGCCGTGCGCGCCAACCTGGTGCAGGTGTTCGTCAACCTCATCACCAACGCCTGCCACGCCATGCCGCCCGGTGGACAGGTGTCCCTGTCCACGCTTCAGGAGGGCACGGAGGCGGTGGTGCGCGTGCGCGACACCGGCACCGGCATCGAGTCGCGCAACCTGTCGCGCATCTTCGAGCCCTTCTTCACCACCAAGCCGGAAGGGCGCGGCACCGGCCTGGGCCTGTCCATCTGCCAGGGCATCGTCGAGAACCACGGCGGACGTCTCACCGTGGAGAGCACGCTGGGGCAGGGCACCACCTTTACGGTGCGGCTGCCCCTGGCCGTGGACTGAGTCAGCCCTCGCCGCCCTCGTCGTCCAGCTCGCGCCGGAACTCCTCGTTCGTGAGCAGGCCCTTGCGCGCCATGATGCGCATCAGCGCCCAGAAGCGGCGCTCCAGCTCCTCCAGCCGGTCCGGCTCCTCGCGCGCCGCCTGGCCGAAGAGGTAGTCCAGGTCGTCCAGCACGCCGCCTCCGCTGGACGACGGCGCCTTGGCCTTGGCCTTGTCCACCGCGCCGCCGCGCTTGCGCTTCGCCTGCTCCTCGCGCTCGCGGATGAGGTCCGCCAGCGACGTGCGCTGCGTCTTCTCCGACGCGGGCAGCTCCTCGCCGACGATGACCTCCTCGTCGTCCTCCACCACGGCCGGCCACGAGGGCGCCGGAGCGGCCCTTGCAGGCGGACGCGCCGGAGCGGGGCGGGGGCCCGTGGCCACGGGGACCTTGTGGTAGTAGCGCAGGATGGCGCCGCGCACCGCGGACAGCGCCGTCACCCGGCCGCTGACCTTCAGTCCGCTGGTGAACTCAATCTCCTCGATGGCGGTGATGTTCAGCGGATCAGCCATCGCCACCACCAGCTGGCGCTTGCCGCCCACGTTCTCCAACGCGTACGGGAACAGGTCGTGCTGTTCGCAGAAACGTGCGCGCAGCAGGTGCACCGCCGCCCAGTCCGGGGTGATCGCCGCCAGGTCCACCTGCGGCATCCCCAGCGCCTCGCTGAGCGCCTGGGCCAGCGTGGCCTCCGTGATGGCGCCCTGCCCGATGAGCGTCACGCCCAACCGCTGCCGCGTCTGCCGCTGCGCCGCGAGCCCCGCCTCCAACTGCTCGGGGGTGATCGCGCCGCGTTCCACGAGCAGCTCACCAATGCGCTTCCTGGCCATGGTTTCCCCGCCTAACACGTCACCCGAAGGTGCCCAAATCGCTGGCACGCCTGTTGCGCAAGCCACGGAAAAGGGCCCGTCTTGTGCCCTGTGGAGCGACTTGGCAAGCCGCGCGCCAACGCAAAATTCCTGTGAGATTTCAGTAACTAACGCTGAGGGTGCCTGCCTTGACACGCCTGGGAGCGGTTCCTAGACTCGGCGCCACCGTGATCCAAAATTCCTGCCGCTGACCTGGGTGGATGTCCACCCGGCCGGTAGCAGTGCGGAGTGGTTCGCAAGCGCGTGCCGCGCCGTCCATCTGGAGGCTTTCCGTGATGAACCTGGGGTTCGTAGCCAATCTGTCCGTTCTCGCCAATGCCGGCGGAAGCAATGAGACCTTCCTGCAGGAGCTGGGGCGCCGCTGGGAGTCCGGTCAGGCCGGCATGTACCCCATCGCGGTCTGTCTGGTGATCGCGCTCTCCATCATCATCGAGCGCAGCATCGTCCTGTTCGGCAAGGCCTCCATCAACAAGGAAGGCTTCCTGCGCGGGCTGAAGAAGCACATCTACGCGGGCGACCTGGACAAGGCCATCAACTACGTGGCCGGCCAGAAGAACACGCCGCTGACCAACGTCGTCAAGGCCGGCCTGATGAACGTGCCGAAGGGCCAGGAAGAGGTCCAGGCGGCGCTCGACGAGGCCAGCCTGCGTGAGACGCCGAAGCTGGAGGCGCGCACGGGCTACCTGGCGATGCTCGGCAACGCGGCGATGCTCGCGGGCCTCCTGGGTACGGTGAACGGTCTCATCACCTGCTTCGAGGCGGTGGCGAACGTGAACCCGGCCGACAAGGCGACCATTCTGGCGAACGGCATCTCTGAAGCCATGAACTGCACGGGCTTCGGTCTGCTCACGGCCATCCCGGCGCTCGTCGCCTTCTCCGTGCTGATGGGCCGCACCCAGGGCATCATCAACGACATCAACGAGACCAGCGTCTCCGTGCTGAACCTCATCGTGGCCAACCGCGACAAGTTCAAGAACCTGAACATCCCGGCCTCCGCCCACGCCGAGGAGTAGTCCTCCTCCAATCGCGGTGGTCGTGGAACCGGCGGTACTGGCGCGCTGTCTGGATGCTCCGAGGCATGGAGAGCACCGGGAGGCGCGCCAGCCTTCGCAGTCTTCTTGAAACGTCGTTCGTGCGCGAAGAGCGCGGTAGGGTTGGGAGGTAGTCGCCATGGCCGGCGGAATGGACCTGGGCACCGGTGGAAAGGGTGGCAAGAAGCCGCTCGATACCGCCATCAACATGGTGCCCTTCATCGACCTGATGGCAGTGACCATCAGCTTCCTCATCATGACGGCGGTCTGGACCCAGATTGGCCGTCTCCAGGTGTCGCAGGCCGGCGGGGCCTCCACGGACGAGCAGCAGGAGGAGGAGAAGACCAAGACGGTCCAGCTCACCCTCCTGGTGTCGCCCACGGAGATGCGCCTCACCGCCGACCAGAGCGCCTTCGACCCCATTCCCCTCACCCGGGATGACAAGGGCCGGCCGGACCTGACCAAGCTGATTGCGCGCTTCAAGGAGTTGAAGGCGCAGCTGCCGGACCAGTCCGCCATCACCCTTCAGACCGAGGACATGGTCCGCTACGAAGACCTGGTCCGCATCATCGACGAGTGCATCGGCTCCGGGCTGCCCCAGGTGTCGGTCTCCGCGGCGATGGGCTAACAGGAGTCACCGAACGCCATGGGCATCAAGATTCCCGGTAAGCGGTACGGCAAGCGGCTGGAGCACTCCAAGGTCTTCGGCCACGGCGGTCACGGCAAGAAGAACGGCAACGCGGACCTGCTCATCACCCCGCTCGTCGACATGTTCGTCATCATCGTGCTCTTCCTCATCGCGAACTTCTCCGCGACGGGCGAGGTGCTGATGATGACCAAGGACATCGTCCTTCCCGAAGCGGTCAACGTGAAGGAAGTGGAGATGCACCCGGTGGTGATGGTGTCCAACGACCAGGTCAGCGTGTCGGGCACCATCGTGGGCCGGGTGGAGGACCTCACCAAGGACGAGTACCTCAACATCCCCGCGCTGGAAGAGAAGCTGCGGGACATGAAGAAGCAGTTCGAGGACCTGCACTCCATGGCCGGCGGTGGCGAAACCTTCAAGGGTGACGTGAACATCCAGGCCAACAAGGACGTCCAGTTCAAGGTCATCAAGCGGGTGATGTTCAGCTGCGCCACGGCCGGCTACAACAACATCAACTTCGCCGTCATCCAGGCCGGTGGCGCCGCGGCCGGTGAGAAGACCGCCGCCGCCACCCACTAGCTTCGCGGCGGATCCCGGCCGGTTCCGGGATCCGCGCTTTACAAAAGACGCCCTGACCCTGCATGGGTCGGGGCGTTCGCGTTTTTGAAAGAAAGGCTCTTTGCCGTCATGCGCCTGCGCGCCGTGCTCTTCGACCTGGATGGGACGCTGGTGGACTCGCTGGGGGACATCGCCACGGCGATGAACCACGCGCTCGGGCAGCACGGCCTGCCGCCGCACCCGGAGGCCGCCTACCTGCGCTTCGTGGGGGAGGGCGTGGCGAAGCTCGCGGAGCGGGCCACGGCCAGCGCGCCGGCCGCGCTCCAGGGGCAGGTGCTGGCCACCTACCACGCCTACTACGACGCCCACCTGTTCGACCGGACGTATGCGTACCCGGGCGTGGAGGCCGCGCTCGCGGAGCTGGCGGCGGACGGCGTGCGGCTGGGCGTGCTCAGCAACAAGTCCGACGACTTCGTGAAGCGGCTGGCGGCGCGGCTCCTGCCGGCGGTGCGCTTCACGGCCGTGTACGGCGAGCGGCCGGGCATCCCACGCAAGCCGGACCCCACCGCGGCGCTGGCCCTGGCGGTGGAGCTGGGCGTGGCGCCGGACGCGTGTGGCTTCGTGGGGGACACCTCCGTGGACATGGACACGGCGAAGGCCGCGGGCATGTACGGCGTGGGCGTCACCTGGGGCTTCCGCACGGCGGAGGAGCTGCACGCGCACGGGGCTCGCGCGGTGGTCTCCTCGGCCGGTGAGCTGCTGGCCGCGCTGCGGACCGCGGCCCCCTGAAAAGCGGAAGGGGCCGCCTCCTTCGCGTGAGCGTAAGGAGAACGGCCCCTGGGCTACCGCAAGGTGGCTTCGTGGCTCAGGCGGCCACGGCGAGCTTCGGCTTGGCCGCGTCCTCGACGGAGCCCACCGCGGGCGGACGGCTCAGCAGCTTGAGCATCCGGTAGTGCGACGCCACGGCGCTGCGGAAGGTCTTCGCCTCGATGTAGGGCAGGCCGTGCTCCTCGGCGGTGGCCTTCACGATTTCGCTCAGGGCCGGGTAGTGGATGCTGCACACCTTGGGGAACAGGTGGTGCTCCACCTGGAAGTTGAGGCCGCCCACGTACCAGCTCAGCAGGCGGTTCTTGCGGGCGAAGTTCGCGGTGGTGCGCAGCTGGTGCACCATCCACGCGTCCTCCACCTTGCCGTCCGTGTCCGGCACGGGGAACTCCGCGTCCTCCACCACGTGGGCCAGCTGGAAGACGATGCCCAGGATGAAGCCCGCCGTCATGTGCATGGCCAGCTGCCCCACCACGAACTGCCACCAGGTCACGTCCAGCACCAGCCACGGAATCACCAGCGTCCAGCCGTAGTACACGGCCTTCATCGACAGCAGGCGGGCCCACTCGGCCGGCGCGTGCTTCTTGTCCTTGTAGGGGCCCAGGTCCTTCTGGAAGAAGTACTTGTAGTCCTTGGCGAACACCCAGAAGACGGTGGTCAGCGAGTAGGCCGCGAACGCGTACAGGTGCTGGAAGCGGTGGTACGCCTTCCACTCGCTGTGCGGCGACAGCCGCAGCTGCGGGCTCACCGTCAGGTCCTCGTCCATGCCCTGGATGTTGGTGTAGGTGTGGTGGAGGACGTTGTGGGTGATGCGCCACATGTAGCTGTTCGCGCCAATCAGGTCGAACGCGAGGCCCACCACCGTGTTCGCCCGCGCGTCGTCGCTGTAGGAGCCGTGCACGCCGTCATGGCCGATGCAGAAGCCGATGCCCGCGATGGCCACGCCCATCAGCACCGCCAGCCCCAGCATGCCCCAGGCGTTGAAGTGGCCGCTGAGCAGCAGGCCGTAGACGCCCGCCGTGAAGCCCATGATGGACAGGGCCTTCACGTACATGGCCTTGTTGGCTCGCTGCGAGAGGTTCCGGGTCTCGAAGTACTCGGAGACGCGCCGCTTCAGGTCTTCCGCGAAGGAGGCATCGCGCTGGCCAAAGGTCACACGGGTCGGGTTTGTCACTGGGAGGGACGCCTCACGGGAGGGGACGGCAGGGTGGAGCGGTACGGCGGGCTCCACGATAGGACACGTCCAGGCGGAAGTGTTCGGGGGTAGAAACTATTCCAAAACACCGCCGGGCCCGAAACCTGTTACCCCTGGTTGCCTGGAGCGTCAGCCAGCGGGAAATGTACCGCCCCGAGAAGGCGTTTCACCCCGAGATCGAGGTTGTTACCTTCGTCGGCGTGAGGGAGACCGGGAGTGGTTCCCGGCTCGACTTCATGCCTGTTCAGGGTTAAGGCGCGGTCTTCGCCCCAAAATATGGGGGCGGGCAGTCCGGCGATTTCGCAGGGTTGCCAGTGGGACAAGGAAGCAGATCATGGCAAGTGGTACGGTGAAGTGGTTCAATGATGCGAAGGGCTTTGGTTTCATCACGCAGGACAGCGGTGGTCCGGACGTGTTCTGCCACCACACGGCCATCCAGTCGGACGGCTTCCGCACCCTGGCCGAGGGCCAGAAGGTGGAGTTCGAAGTGAAGAAGGGCCCCAAGGGGCTCCAGGCGGAGAACGTCCGCCCGGTCGGCTGAGCCTACCGGCTCGGCTGCTCTTCACGCATCCACGAGGTCCGGCCTTGACGGGGCCGGGCCTCTTTTTCGGCCAATGTTTTCCAGGAGGTTCCATGCAGGGAAGGTCCACGAAGCGGCAGAAGGAGATGGCGCGCGCGCAGAAGCAGCGCGAGAAGGACGCCAAGAAGGCCGGGCGCAAGACCGAGAAGGACCAGCGTCCGACTCGCGGGCCGGGCGAAGAAGATCCCGACATCGCCGGTATCATCCCGGGCCCGCAGCCGTTGCCCGACGCGTTCAACACCTGAGGCTGATGCAACGACACCGCCCCGGCCCATGAGGGCACCGGGGCGGCGGTGGGCAAGGGGCCGGTGGGCCCCTTTTTCATGTCCGCGCTCGTTCGGGCTCCCGAGCTCCGGAATCGCGTGACTAGCCCATGCCGTATCTCATCCGCTCCTTGTCCTCGGCGCGGTTGTAGGCGGTGGCCGCGGCGATGACGTGGCACACCCAGCCGAGGATGCCGCCCGTGCCCAACCAGAAGCCGGGGGTGATGATGAGCCAGAAGACCCCGCGCAGGATGTCACCGTTGTAGATCTGCCCCACGCCGGGGATGAAGAACGACAGCAGCGCAGCAAGACCGGGACGCGACATGGATTTCGTTCCTCCTTGCCCCTTCCTACGGTCCCCAGGTGTGTCCATTGCATCCCCTGCCGGACACCGCCTGCCTGCCGGGCGGGCCTGCTGGCGGATGGGGTGCAACGCACTGCGGTCCCCGCTAGCATGACGCATGTTCCTTCGGCCCTGGTGTCACGGCCTGGAAGGGACGGGGGGAGTCATCATCCAAGGTCGTCCTCAGGCCCGTGTGGCGGCGTTCCCGGTCCGGGGCCTCGTGGAGGTCCTCGCGTTGGCGGCGGTGTACCTGCTGGCCGCGCGGGTGGCGCTGTCGCTGGCCGCGGAGAAGAGCCACATCTGTCCCGTGTGGCTGCCGTCGGGCGTCGCGCTGGGCGGGCTCCTGCTGCTGGGCGTGTCTCGCTGGCCCGCGGTGGCGCTGGGCGCGGGCGCGGTGGCGTACGCCATGGACGTCACGCCGGGCGTGGGGCTGTCCGTCGTGCTGGGCTCCACGCTGGAGGCGGTGCTGCCGGCGCTGCTGTTCCGGCGGATGGAGGGCGCGCGGGAGCTGCACCGCGTGCGCGACGTCGCGTGGCTGGGCACGCTGGGGCTCGTGCTGGGCGGGGTGGTGCCCGCCGCGCAGTGGGGCCCTGCCGGCTGGCTGTGGTGGATGGCGGACCTGCTGGGCATGCTGCTGGTGACGCCGGTGCTGCTCCTGCGCAGGCCTCGGCGCATGGCGCGCTCGTGGGAGGCGCTGCTGCTCACTGCGCTGACGGTGGGGGTGTGCGTGGGCGTCTTCGCCTTCCCGCGGCCGGGCTCCGCCGCGGCGCACGCGATGACGTTCCTGCTCTTTCCGCTGATGGCCTGGGGGGCCCTGGGCTTCGGACTGCGGGGGGCGGCGCTGTCCTCGCTCTCCATCGCGCTGGCGGCCATCGCCGGCACGGCGCGGGAGCTGGGCCCGTTCTTCACGGTGGACCTGCCGCACCGGGGGCTGGTGGTGCTGCAGCTCTTCATCGGCATCACCGCGCTGACGGGCCTCTTGCTCGCGGCGGCGCGCGCGGAGCGCCGCCAGGCGGTGGAGCTGCTGGAGCTCCTGGCCACCACCGTGCGCGCGGTGCACGAAGGCGTGCTCATCTGCGAGGTGCGCGAGTCGGGCGGCCTTCACACCGTCTTCGTCAACGAGGCCCTGTGCTCGCTGGTGGGCCGGCGGCGCGAGGAGCTCGTCGGCGCGGCGCCCGGGGAGCTGCTGGCGTCCGCCGACGGTGGGGACCGGCAGCGGCTGCTGGAGGCGCTGCGCGAGGAGCGTTCGCTGCGCGCGGAGGTGGCGCTGACGCGGCCGGACGGCACGCGGGTGTGGAGCGAGATACAGCTGTCCCCGGTGCGCGCCAACGGCCAGGCCGTGACGCACTTCGTGGCGACCCACCGCGACGTCACCGCGACGAAGGAGCTGCAGGCACGGCTGGTGGCCGCCGAGCGCGTGGCGGCCGTGGGCACGCTGGCCGCGGGCGTGGGCCATGAAATCAACAACCCGCTGGCCTACCTGGCGCTGAACCTGGAGGCCGCGCGCAGGAGCCTCGCGGCGGAAGGGGCGCAGGCCCCGTCAGGCGTGCGCGACGCGCTCTCCAGCGTGCGCGGGGCCCAGGAGGGCGCGGAGCGCATCCGCCTCATCGTCCGGGACCTGCAGGTGTTCAGCCGCGAGGGCGCCCCGGAGCGCGCCCTGGTGGACCTGAACGCGCTGGTGCCGCCCGCGGTGCGCGTGGTGCTGCACGCCCTGCGCGCGCGCGCGCGGCTGGTGGAGGAGTTCGCGCCGGTGCCGCGCGTGCTGGGCAGCGAGGCGCGGTTGGGGCAGGTGCTGCTCAACCTGCTGGTGAACGCCCTGCAGGCCATCCCGGAAGGGGAGCCCGGCCGCCACGAGGTGCGCGTGCGCACCGGCACGGACGCGTCCGGCCACGCGCGCGTGGAGGTGGAGGACACGGGCGGCGGCATCCCGCCGGACGTGCTGCCGCGCATCTTCGACCCGTTCTTCACCACCAAGAACAGCGACGAGGGCACCGGCCTGGGGCTCGCCATCTGTCAGCAGATTGTCCGCGCGCACGGGGGCGACCTGCGCGTGCACAGCGTGCCGGGCCAGGGCGCCACCTTCACGCTGCTCCTGCCGCCCGCGCCCGTGCAGAGCGCGGGCAGCCCGGTGCCGCTGCACGCCGTGGCGCACGTCGCGGAGGAGCCGGAGACGGCGGCCTCCGGACGGCGCGGGCGGGTGCTCATCGTGGACGACGAGCCCCGGCTGGCGCAGTCCATGCGCCTGCTGCTGGAGCCCACCCACGAAGTCGTCACCGTCACGCGCGGCGAGGACGCGCTGGCGAGGGTGGCCGCGGGCGAGTCCTTCGACGTGGTGCTGTGCGACCTTCAGATGCCGGGCATGGACGGCATCGCGGTGTACCGGCGGCTCCATCAGGAGGCGCCCGCGCTGGCGTCGCGGATGGTGTTCATCTCCGGCGGAGCGTCATCGCCGGAGGCTCGCGCGTTCGTGGAGACGGTGGCCCACCGGGTGCTGGAGAAGCCCGTGCGCCCGGACGTGCTGATGTCCACGGTGGAGGAGGTGCTGGAGGGCGCCCCCCCGGAGGTGGCGGCGCGCGGCGCGGTGGGCGGCACGCGCCGCGGTTAGGTGCGCGTCAGACGCGCAGCCACTTGCGGGCGGTGGGGCCGAAGAAGCGCACCACGCTGCCCACCAGGAAGAAGCGCACCGAGCGGCCGATGACGGACGCCACCAGGAACTGCTCCAGCGGCACCGACACCAGGCCGCTGCCGATGGCGACGATCTTGAACGGCGTGGGCAGGATGGAGCACAGCAGCGCCAGCACCCAGAAGTTGCGCCCCAGCAGCTCGCCCACCGTGCCGGACACGCCGAAGCGGTCCACGCGCACGTCCAGGTCGATGTGCAGGAGCTGGGTGATGCCCTCGCCCACGAACGCCCCCAGCCCGTAGCCGATGAGGCCACCCACCAGGCTCGCCAGCGTGCCCAGCAGGCAGTAGCGCACCCACTTCTTCGGCTGGGCGAGCACCATGGGGACCAGCACCGCGAAGGGCGGGATGGGGAAGACGGAACCATCCACCACCGACACCGCCATCATCGTGGCGAGCGCGTGCGGGGTGGACGCGGCGGCCTCCACGCGCAGGTACATCCGGCGGTACCAGGAC
>NZ_RAWN01000043.1:0-56589 GCF_003668895.1 Corallococcus sp. AB045 | reverse complement strand
CACCCACCCTCCGCCCCAGGACCTGCCGTGCGCGAAACCACCACGCCTGGCGTGCTGGAAGGCAGGCGGCCGGGCGTGGTTCGCCGGACGCTCCACGAACTTTGCTGTCCCGAGGGCTTTACAAAATCTGGGCGGACTCCCAACATGTTCGTAAATCGGTCAAGAAGCGCTTGTAAAGGGACCCGCATGGGGCGGGCCCGGTGACCGACGCAGGGCGTCCAAGGGGACGCGAGCCGTCACAGGCCGTACACCCCGTGAATGGAGCGCCGAGGAGCCGGACATGAGCCACGACGAGAGCACGTACCTGGACGAGGGGTTGGACGACCTGGAGCTGTCCGCGACGGGTGAACACGGCCGTTCGGTTCCGCTGGACTCCACGGATGACCGGCGCTGGGCCCATCTGGATGAAGAGGCCTGGGGCGGCTGGCACGTGGCGGAGTGACGCCCTGCCCCCGCGGCCCGTGGCCTGCGCGGGGGCCTTCGTTGTCGAACCTGTCGGACTGTCGGACAGGTTCGCGGGACTGGCACTCCCGGACGCTGATGCAGTGCGCTGGACGCCGTGACGCTCCCCGCCCAAGGCCGGGTCGAGCCCCGCGGCGGGGTCCCCGGAATGACCGGTGTCGGACCGCCAAAAGTAAATCCGTAAAGCGCTGAACGAATCTGCCGAACTCCGCGCGTTTGTAGGTGACGCAGGGCGTCCCGAGACGCGCCGGGTGGGTGATCGCCGGTGCTCCGGAGGCCAGGGGTTGGTCGGGCCGGACACGTTGCTTTCACGACCGGAAACCCGACATCCTCCGGGAACCAGCGACAGGACTTCCGGGCGGACGCGGGCCCGTGCAGGGGCGTCCGGGGCCAGGGGGTCGTCGCGACGGCAATCGCGAAGAGCAGGATGGGCCCACCCACCATGCGGGAGTGCGGATGAAGCAGACGGCCTGGGCAGTGGAGCGCGACGCGGAGGGCGGCCGCGAAGTGCTGCTGCTGGTGACCCTGGAGGCCGAAGCGGAGACGCCTCGGGCCCCGGTGGCGGTGAACCTGGTCATCGA
Source organism: Corallococcus sp. AB045 (assembly GCF_003668895.1). Classification (NCBI taxonomy): domain Bacteria; kingdom Pseudomonadati; phylum Myxococcota; class Myxococcia; order Myxococcales; family Myxococcaceae; genus Corallococcus; species Corallococcus sp. AB045. The sequence continues at coordinate 55,546 of NZ_RAWN01000043.1, read as the reverse complement.
CCGCAGCGCGTCCATGCGGGGCGCGCCGCTGGCGGCGGCGGTGGAGGCGGCGCGCGCGCTGGTGGAGCGGGCGGGGCCCAAGGACTACGTGGGCCTGCTCACCTTCGACGCGGACGCGGAGCAGGTGCTGCCCGTGCGCGCCATGGAGCCGGGCGCGAAGTCGGCCTTCCTGAAGACGCTGTCCCGCCTGGACTCGGGTGAAGGCACCGCGCTGCACGAGGCCGTGGAGAACGGCGCGGAGGCCGTGCGGCGCGTGCTGGTGCCGGGCGCCCGGCCGCAGCTGCTGATGCTCACGGACGGCGAGCCCTCCGTGGGGCCCACCGCGCTGGGCGAGTTCAAGGTGCTGGGCCAGCGGGTGCACGACTCCGGCGTGGCGCTGCACGCGCTGGGGCTGGGCAAGCACTACCTGCCAGAGATTCTGGAGGCCCTCACCGGTCCGTCCGGCACGGGCTTCACGCACGTGGACGACGCGGAGGGGCTGCCGCTGGCGGTGGGCGCGCTGGGCGCGGAGCTGTTCGGCGAGGTGGTGGCGGACGCGCGCGTGTACGTGCTGCCCACGGGCTTCGCGGAGCTGCGCTGCCGTCACCGCTACCCGTCGCGCGTGGAGGGGGACGCGATGAGCGCCGCGCTGGGGGCGGTGTCGCACGCGTTCCCGCGCCGCGTCCTCTTCGCGGGCGGGCTGGAGAAGGGCGACTGGAACCTCACCGTCACCGCTTCGTACACGGAGCACGGCGACACCCGGCGGCTGTCCGTGCCGGTGACGCGCCTGTTGCCGGAGAGCGACGAGGGCCGCTTCGTGCGCGCGGTGTCCGCGGAGCTGGAGCTGGTCTCCCACGAGGCCGCCGCCTGGAAGGCGCTCTCCCGCCGTCAGCAGGACGCGGCCGAGCGGGCGCTCGAGGGCGCGGACAAGGGGCTCTACAAGCTGGCCCGCCTGGGCTCCGCGGAGGTCCCCGCGCAGCGGCACGTGGACCGGCTGGCGGACCTGCGCCGAGCGGTGGAGCGCCGGGCGGCCCAGCCGTCCGCCCTGGGAGTGCGCCGGGCGCAGTCGGAGGTGTCGCGCATCACCATGAGCCGCATCGGGCCGGCGCTCCCGGCCGCGGTGAATGTGGGTCCGCCTCCGAGGCCGGCCCTGCCCGCGAAGGCGAACGGCGGTGCGCCCCCGGCGGGCACGCTGGACGGCGCGGCGCTGCTGCCCTGGAAGACGGGCAACACCGAGCCGTAACCGCCCGGAGTCCTTGAGCGTACGGGGAAGGCGCGGAGGCCCGGGTGGCCCCTGACGCCGGGCGTGCGGGCATGCGGAATGCCCGGCTGCCCGGAAGGTTGAGTGCATCCTGTGGGGACGCATCCCAGGTAGCACGGCGTTTCCAGGTGGATTAACGGGAGTCGAATGACGCATCCGTGGAGCAAGAGGTCTGGAAGCCGGCTCGGTGGGCTGGGCGTGGTGGGCGCGTTGCTGTTGGCGACGTGGGCCCAGGCCGCGCTGCCGCCGACCGCCGTGGGCAGCACCGCGCCGGACGAGGGTGACCCTCGCCTGGAGGGTGCGCTGCTCCTGGACGCCACGCAGGTGAAGGCGGGCGGCGACTTCCGCGTGGGCGTGCGCCTCAGGATGGACCCGGAGTGGCACGTCTACTGGAAGAACCCGGGCGACTCCGGCCTGGCCACGGATGTGTCGTGGGACATCCCGGGCGTCACGGTGGGCGAGCTGCGCTGGCCCTTCCCCAGCACGTTCCGCACGCCGGACGGCTTCATCACCACGCACGGCTACCACGACGAGGTGCTGCTGTTCGCGCCCGCGCATGTGGCGCAGAACGCCTCGGGCACGCTGAACGTGTCGGCGGCGGTGGACGCGCTCGCGTGCAAGGTGCACTGCATCCCCGCGCAGCTGGTGCTGACGCGCACGCTGCCGGTGGGGCCGGAGACGGTGACGGATCCGGAGTTCGCGACGCAGTTCGACGCCGCGCAGGCCCAGGTGCCGGCGCCGGTGGATGCGCAAGGCGCGCCGCGCGTGGCCCTGGCGCTGGACGGCACGACGCTGACGGCGGGCAAGCCGTTCACCGGCAAGCTCACGGTGACGGCGGCGGACGGCAAGCCGTTCGCGGGTGACGTGGAGGGTGACTTCTTCGTGCCCGGCCGCATCCTGGGTGTGGACACTGTGAAGCTGAAGCAGACGGCGCCGGGGACATTCGCGCTGGAGGGCCAGGCGTCGTCGGTGGTGCCGAAGGGCGAGCCCCGGCTCACGGGCGCGCTGCGCCTGGGCACGAAGGCCACGGGCTTCACGGCGGTGGACGTGGACACGGCGCTCGCGCCGATGGTGGCGGCGGCCGGCGCGGCGGCGGGCCCCGCGCCCCTGAAGGTTCCGTCGGTGAAGGACGCGGTGGGCAAGGTGCAGCCCGCGGCGGCGGCGCCGGTGGCGTCGGGCGAGTCCCCGCTGGGGCTGGGCGTCGCGCTGCTGTTCGCGTTCCTGGGCGGCGCGCTGCTCAACCTGATGCCGTGCGTGTTCCCGGTGCTGGCGCTCAAGGCGTACGGCTTCACGCGGATGGTGCAGGAGGAGAAGGGCAAGGTGGCGCCGCACGCGGCGGCGTACGCGGGCGGCATCCTGGCGACGATGCTGCTGCTCGCGGGCGCGGTGCTGGCGGTGCGCGCGGGCGGTGCCAGCGTGGGCTGGGGCTTCCAGTTCCAGGAGCCGCTGTTCGTCGCGGGTGTGAGCGCGGTGCTGGTGGCGTTCGCGCTCAACCTCTTCGGTGTCTACACGCTGGGCGCGGACGGCACGGCGCTCGCGGGCAAGGTGGACCAGAGCCACGGCCTGATGCGCAGCGCGGGCGAGGGTGTGCTCGCGGTGGTGCTGGCGACGCCGTGTTCGGCGCCGCTGTTGGGCACGGCGGTGGGCTTCGCGTTCGCGGCGGGCCCGGCTACGGTGGTGGCGGTGTTCATGGCGCTGGGGTTGGGTCTGGCATTGCCCTTCTGCCTGCTGGTGCTGGTGCCGGGGCTGGCGAAGCGGCTGCCCAAGCCGGGCATGTGGATGGAGCGCGGCAAGCAGGTCCTGGGCTTCGCGCTCTTGGGCACGACGGTGTGGCTGGTGTGGGTGATGGGCGGGCTGGCCGGCGTGGACGGCATGGCGCGGCTGTTGGCGTTCCTCATCGCGGTGGGCCTGGTCACGTGGCTGTACGGCCAGTCGCAGGGTCTGGAGGGTGGGCGCCGGGGCGTGACGGTGGCGCTGGCGGTGCTCGTGCTGGTGGGCGCGGGCGCGGTGGCGCTGCGCTTCGAGGAGGCGCAGGCGTCCGTGGAGACGCGCGGCGCGGCGGTGGCGTCTCACGGTGGCGCGCAGGCGTGGGACGAGGCGGCGGTGACGGCGGCGCTGGCGGCGGGGCAGCCGGTGTTCGTGGACTTCACGGCGGACTGGTGCCTCACGTGCAAGTTCAACGAGCGCACCGTGCTGTCGCGCGACGATGTGCGGCAGGCGTTCCTGAAGCACAACGTGGCGTTCTTCGTGGCGGACTGGACGCGGCGGGACGCGCGCATCACCACGAAGCTGGCGGAGCATGGCCGCGCGGGCGTGCCCATGTACCTGGTGCTGAGCCCGGGCGCGCCGGACAAGCCGGAGGTGCTCAACGAGTTGCTCACCGCGGACAGCGTCATCCAGGCGGTGCAGCGCGCGGCGGAGTGTGGGTCGCCGCTGAAGGGTGGCTCGGTGGTGTGTGCCCGGCCTTGAGCCGGGAGTGAAGTGGCGGCAGGGCTGTTCGTTGCGCGGCGTTCAACTCATTGGAGGTTCCGTCATGAAGCAGGTCTTCAAGGCTCTCGCTCTCACCGCGGCTTTCGTTTCCGCTCCTGTCTTCGCGGCTGACACCGCGGAGGTGGGCAAGCCCGCTCCGGCGTTCACGCTGAAGGACGAGGCGGGCAAGGCCCACTCGCTGTCCGAGTACAAGGGCAAGGTGGTGGTGCTCGAGTGGACGAACCCGGAGTGCCCGTTCGTGAAGCGGCACTACGAGGCCAAGACGATGCAGAACACGCAGAAGGGCTTCGACGCGAAGAAAGTGGTGTGGCTGACGGTGGACTCGTCCTCCACGCACAACGCGAAGAGCGCCGCGGACTGGAAGAAGAAGGAGGGCTTCAGCCAGGCGGTGCTACTGGACACGGACGGAGCGGTGGGCAAGAGCTACGCGGCGAAGACGACGCCGCACATGTACGTCATCGACGGTGAGGGCGTGGTCCGCTACGCGGGCGCCATCGACAACGACCCGCGCGGCAAGGAAGCCACCAAGGTGAACTACGTGCAGACGGCGGTGGACGCGCTCCTCAACGGCAAGCAGGTGGCGACCCCGACCTCCGAGCCGTACGGCTGCTCCGTGAAGTACAAGAGCTGAGCCGCTGTCCGTCGTGAGGTTTGAAGGCCCGTGTCCCTGCGAGGGGACGCGGGCTTTTTCGAAGTTGACGTTGTCCTTTTTCTTCGGGAAATTTCGTACCACCATGCCCGCCGCCGTCCATCCCGTGCTGGAGCCGGGCCGCGTCTATCGGACGAAGGAGCTGGCCACGTGGGGCGCGAATGCGCCTCGGCTGGCCCGGCGATTGGTGGACGAGGGCGTGCTGATTCCCCTGGCGCATGGGCTCTACGCCTGTCCGAAGCGGGGACGCTTCGGCGTGGTGGCCCCGTCCGATGAAGCGATCATGAAGGCGTTCCTGGAGGGCAGCCCGTTCGTCTTCACCGGGCCTGACCGATGGAACGCGCTCGGGTTGGGGGCCACGGCGGTCTTCGCTTCGGCGCTCGTCTACAACACGAAGCGCTCGGGTCGCTTCGAGTTGGGGGGCAGGACCTTCGAGCTGCGGCGGGTCGCCTTCCCCCAACCCCCGACGCTGGAATGGTTCGTGGTGGATCTCTTCGAAAACGCCGGGAGTGCCGGCGTCACGCCCGCTGGGTTGACGCGTGCATTGATGCGCGCACTGAAGCGAGGCGCGTTCGATGCCCGGCGGCTCGGGGAGATGTCTGACCGGTTTGGTAGGCAGAGCACGCGTGAGTGGATCCACGAAGCGATCCGCTCTGCCTCTGCATGACCTTCATCCACGACGACCCCGAATTCGATCAACTGCTGCGAATCGTCGCCGACAAAAGGCGGCTCTCCCTGGGCCTCACAGAGAAGGACTACTGGGTCACCCATACGCTATGGGCCCTTCATGACGCGGGCTTTGATGTCTGGTTCAAAGGCGGCACGTCGCTCTCGAAGGGCTTCTCGCTCATCCAGCGGTTCTCGGAAGACCTGGACCTCAAGCTGGAGGCAGGGTCGGTCGAGCTTCCCCAGGTGACGGATTGGAGCCGCACCGGAGCAGGAGCGACGAAGGCCCGCCGGGCGTACTTCGAGGCCTTGTCCGAGCGCATCCAGGTTCCCGGGGCACGGACGGAGCTGGATATCGACGGAGCGGATCGGTACTGGCGCTCTGCCAGCGTGCGCATCCTGTATCCGGCGCAGCACCTGGGCGGCATGGTGGGAATCCTGCGTCCCTTCGTCCTCCTGGAAGTTGGCAATGCGCGGGTGACGCCCTTTGTCCGGCGCGACATGGCGTCATTCGTCCACGAAGAGCTTGAGGCCCAGCATCAGTTGGCGGACTTCAAGGACAACCGCCCCAGGGCCGTGCGGTGCGTTCATCCCTTGGTCACGCTGTTGGAAAAGGTGGATGCCATCCAGCGCCGGCTCCAGAAGGAGCCGCTGGAGCCTGCCACCTTCGTGCGCCACTACGAGGATGCGGCACGGATCATCGCCGCCGAGGATGCGCTACCGCCTCTTGCTGACTACCCAGACGTCCGTGCGCTGGCCGAGGAGATGATCCGGCAGAAGCAGATCGCGACGCCTCCTTCCGGTCATGCTCGGCACTTCCTCCCAGAGGGTGACGGCACCGCGGCCATCCAAGCCGCCTTCGAGGCGATTGCCCCGATGTTCTGGGGGCCGCGTCAGACGCTGGATGAAGCCGTGGCGGCCCTCTGTGCCTGGCTCACCCGGTTTCATTCCGCGCCGCGGTGGGCGTAGTCCGGGCCCAGGCCTTCGATGCGGTAGGTGTTGCCGGGGTAGGTGCGGTTGAGCGTCGTCTCCAGGGTCGACGGGTAGCGCTCCAGGGAGACGTGGCGTTTGACGCGCTTGCGCAGCTTGAGGGCGCCTCGGACCAGCCCGCCCACCCAGGCGGGTGGGGATTCGAACTGGATGGCGGGCAGCAGGCGCGGCGGCACCAGGCTGAGGCTGATGGGCGCGACCAGTGGACGCAGCGGGCGCGGCACCCAGCCGGCGAGGATGTCCACGGTGGACTGGGCCACGCGGTGGCTGGCCTCGTCGGGGACGAACTCGCGCGCCTCGTAGTCGCGGATGAAGGCGTCGTAAGCGGGCTTGTCCTCGGGGATGTCCTTCAGGCCCATGCGGCGGCCGATTTCGCACCAGTAATGGAACCAGGCCTCTTGCTCGTGCTGGGTGAACGGGCGCCAGCCGAACTCCTGCATCCACTGGATGGGGAAGTCGATGAACGTCCACAGCACGAAGAGGAAGTCCTCGTTCGGGATGCGGAAGAAGGAATGGATGTGGTTCATCTGCTCCAGCGAGCGGCGTCCATCCTCGCCCTCCCAGCCGCACTCCATGAACCGCGCGATGAGCAGCCGCGTGTCGTCGTAGCGCTTCTGGCCTCGCTTGTTGAACTCACCCGTGCGGTCCAGGAGGCGTGAGACGGAGCGGCTGCCGTACGTGTGGAAGAGGGCGATCTCCGTGGACCGCACGATGTCGAAGGGGAACTCGTAGTTGGTCAGCAGGTGCACGATGCGCTGGCAGTCACGCAGTGCGTCCAGGGAGGCGATCTCCCGGCTCACTTCGGGCAGACGCGCTCGCCAGAACGGCTTCCGGTAGACGGGGCCGGGCACGCGAGCGGCGGATGGCTTTCCCGCGCCGCTGAAGGGACAGCTGGAGGGGACAGCGTCGGCCGAGTGGGTCATGGCGGGACGGCTCCGGGAAGCAAGGCGATTGGCGATGCTATCTCGCTTCGTGACGGCACGCCGTGCCCCCGCCGGCCCGTGTGTCGCATGCAGTGGCCTTGTCGGAGGATGGGACGCGCCGGACCTTGTCCTGGAGGGCAGGACATCCAGACAGGAGACGCGAACATGGCCAGCAACAAGGGGCCGCCGGTGAAGGGGCCCGAGCGTACGGATACCCACAGCGCGGAGGAACTGGAGCGTGAAGCCAGGCACCAGCGCCCGGGCACCGAACGGGGCGACGTGACGGACGAGGACGTGGGCGAGGACCGCATCCTCCAGAAAGGCATTGGCGGCTACGGCGCGCAGAAGGGCACGGAGCCCGCGAGGGAAGCGCCGCCGCTCAGCGACGACGGCGAACGGTAGCGTTACCCGTCTCGCGGTGGGCGAGGGCGCCGGGGAGCCGAGCCGCGGAAACCTGTCCGACAGTCGGACAGGTTTTGAGACCGCACCGGGCGGGAGGTGCACGGCCTGGAGGCCTGGGGCCTAGAGTGCCGACATGGCCTCCGCCCGCCTCGTGCGTTCCTGCTGCGTCCTGATGCTGTTGTTCTTCGCGATGCCAGGGGTGGCGCAGGAGACACCTGCCCCGGATGCGCAGACATGGCTCGCGGAGCACAACGCGGAAGCGGTGCGCGTGAACCAGACCGCGATGGGCATCCTGTTCGGTTGGGCGGTGCTGAACATCGGTACGGGCGTCGCCGGGCACTTCGCGAGCGAGGGCGAGACGCGGGCCTTCTTCCAGGCGAACGCGGCCTGGAACGTGGTGAACCTGGTCATCGCGGGGCTCGGGTATCACGGACAGGCGACGGCGGATCCGGCCTCGTGGGACCTGGCGCGCAGCCTGTCCGAAGGGCAGCGGATGGAGAAGTTGCTGCTCTTCAACGCGGGCCTGGACGTGGGCTACATCGCCTTCGGCGGGTTTCTGTGGGAGCGCGGGCTGCGCAAGGACTCGGAGCGCCTGCGGGGCTGGGGCAAGAGCGTGCTCGTGCAGGGCGCGTTCCTGTTGGTGTTCGACGGCGTGCTGACGTTCCTCAACGCGAAGCTGAACGGGGAACTCACGGCGCGCCTGGTGCCCGCGCCGGACGGGGTGGGCTTGATGCTGACGTGGCCGTGAGCCTCAGACGCGCGCGTGCCATTCGAGCCCGCCGGGCAGGGGCCGTGCCGCGAACTCCAGGTGGATGACCCGACGGTGCGCGGGGACGCGTGCCGGTGACGAGGCGTGCAGCAGCAGGGGCCGCATCACCAGCAGGCCGCAGAGGGGCACGAGGCAGTCCACGGGGGGAGTTCGTTCGAGCCGGCCTGGGATGCTCGAAGAGGACAGACGGCCTTCACGGTGTGAGCCCGCGAGCACGCGCACGGGGCCGTTGTCCTCTCCGCAGTCGTCCAGGTGGACGCGCACCGCGACCATGTCCTCCAGGACGGACGTGGGGGGCTGCACGCAGGGCACACCGGCCTTCTCCGACCAGGGACCGAAGCCGGGCACGTCGCGGCGCTCGCGCACGGCGACGGTGAGGTCCTGGTGCCAGATGACCTTCCAGTTCGCGTCCGGCGTCTTGTCGAACAGCAGGCCTCGCACCGCGAAGCAGTGCGGGCCCAGGACGGACTCCGCGGCTTCGCGCACCGGACCTGAGCGGGCCAGTTCACGGACGGCGGGCACGTTCTCCAGCAGGTTTCGCACGCCGCCTCGCCGCCGGGAGGTCGCGGCTTCTTCATTCACGGGACGCAGGGCCTGGAGCAGCGCATCCGCGGTGGCGGGCGTGATGCCGTGCGGGAGGATGGCGAAGCCCTGGCGCTCGATGCGCGTGGCCAGTTCCTCCGAAGCCATGTCGTGCGCCCTCGCTGAGGACATCGTGGAGCGCAGCATAACGGGCGCACGGTTCCACGCGGCATACCCGCCCGGTGGAACCGGAGCCCGGAAGGCTCAGGCCGCCACCGGCTCGCGGCGGTGGCGGGCCCGGGCGGAGACGTCCTTGCGGCGGCCCTTGCGCAGCACGTCCAGGTGCACCTCTTCCTCGGAGGCGAGCGCCATCAGCCGTTGCAGGTCGTCCACGCTGTTGACCGGCCGGCTGTTGATGCCGAGCAGCAGGTCGTCCGGCTGGAGACCGGCGTCGTCCGCGGGCGTGCCCTCCTGCACCTTCAACACGCGCACGGCTCGCGGCTGGCCGGTGTCCTTCGCGAGCGCGGGCTCCAGGTTCACCGCCGTGGCGGCGATGCCCAGGAACTTCCGGTCCACCCGGCCGCGCTGGATGAGCAGGCTCGCGACCCAGGCCGCCGTGGTGGCGCTCACCGCGAAACCAATCCCCTGCGCGAACGGCAGCACCAGCGTGTTGAGCCCCACCACGCGCCCTCGCGTGTCGAGCAACGGCCCGCCGGAGTTGCCCGGGTTGATGGCCGCGTCCGTCTGGAGCATCCCCTCCAGGATGACGCCGTCGGGCAGCGTGATGGAGCGGTTGATGGCGCTCACCACACCCAGCGACACCGACTGCTCCAGGCGGAAGGGATTGCCAATGGCCATCACCAACTGCCCCACCCGCACCGTCTCCGGATCCGCGAGCGGCAGCGTGGGGAAGTCATCGCCTTCCGCGCGCACCACAGCGAGGTCCGTGGGGGCATCCCCGCCCACCAGCGTGGCCCGGCGCTCCTCGCCGTTGTGGAGCTGCACGGTGAGGCGCTTGGGCGTGCGCATCACCACGTGCCGGTTGGTGAGCACGTAGCCGTCCGGCGTGAGGAACAGGCCGGTGCCGTGGCCGCGCGCGTGCTCCACGCCCACCACCGCCGGAGCCGCGCCGGCCACGAGTCCTTCCAGGTCATCCGAGAGTTGCTGCAACAGTTTCATCGCCGGCTCCTTTCAAGAACGCTTGCCCACGGTGATGGGCACCTCGCGCAGCTCGCCCGCGCGCAACACCTTCGCCGGGACGGACGTGCCCACCTTCTCGTCGCCCAGGTAGCCCAGCAGGTCCTCCACGCCGTGCAGCGACTGGCCGCCCAGGCTCACCAGCACGTCGCCCATCAGCAGCCCGGCCTTCTGTGCGGGCCCCTCCGGATCCACGGACAGCAGGATGAGGCCCGCCTTCGTGCCTTCGATTTCACGCGGCAGGCGCACCGGGTAGGCGCCCACGCCCAGGTATCCGCGGCGGATGCCTCCGTGCTCGCGCAGGGAGTTCGCCACGCGTGTCAGCGTGCCGCCGGGGAGCACGACCGCGGCGGTGCGGGAGAAGGCCGCCGTGGGGATGCCCAGGAAGCGGCCCTGCGCGTCCACCAGCGCGCCGCCGGAGAAGCCCGGAGGCAGGTCCGCGTCGGTCTCCAGGTAGCGGTCCACCTGTCCGCCCGCGTGCGTGCGCCAGTCGCCGCCGAACGCGCTGACGATGCCCAGCGTGGCCCGCGCCGTGCGCCCCGGCCGGCCGATGGCCAGGACGATGTTGCCCACCTTCACGTCATCGAGCGGCGCGGGCGCGAGCGCGGTAAGTCCACGGGCGTCGGCCTTGAGGAGCGCGAGGTCGGTGCTCGGGTCGCGACCGACGAGCTCGGCGGACACCGAGCGGCCGTCCGCGAGGCCCACCTGGATGGAGCCCTCGTGTTCGACCGCGTGGCTGGTGGTGAGGATGTGACCGTCGGCATCCCAGACGATGCCGCTGGCGCCCCGGCGACGGCGGGCCTCGACACGGACGAGGGAGGGAGCGATGCGCTCGACGACAGTGGAGATGGACTGCGAGAGGGACTGGAGGGCGTCGGTGGACATGGCGTGTTCCTTTCGAGCCTGAAACTAAAGGGCTCGAAATCGCGCCACATCGGCGGACCGGGCAGGACGGTGACCTACCCGTTCGGGCAGGAAGCCTCTCCTTCCGGTCAGGACCCCGGCTTTTCGAGCAGGGCTCCACCCGGACCGAAGCCCAGGGACAGGCACAGCACGCGGCGTCCCTTCACCTGGGGGGCCCGTCGCGCGGATTCGGCCGCCAGCTCCGCGTCGTTGAGCACGAGCACCGGGCCTCCCGTGTCCGGCAGGCCCGCGTGGGCGAGGATGTCCGGGACCAGGGAGGCCGTGCCCTCGAAGCCGTAGGTGCAGCCTCCGGGCATCAGGGCCTCATCCAGCGGACACGGCAATGCCAGACACAGCGCGTCCGGAGGCTCGCGGCTGTCCTCCGCGAGGAACGTCCGCAGCGCTCCCGCGATGAATGCCACCGTGTCCCGGATGTGGTGGCCGTCCGCCGGACGCGGCTGGCCGATGAACAGCGGGGGCAGGGTGGAGAGGTTCCGTTCAACGACGCGCGTGGCGCCGGCACGCGCGAGCTTGATGCTCGTCTGGCCCACGTCCACGCAGAGTGGGCTTCGCGCACCACTGGCTTCCAGCATGCGCAGCCCCGCGCGCACAGGAGCGAAGCGCGGTGACAGCGCGATGTGCACCGGGCAGCGCAGCGACGCCGTGGCATCCCTCAATGCGGCGGGAAAGCCGTCCAGCTCCGCCAGACCTCCACTCAGGTACGCCGCATCCGGCGCGTGCTTCTTCACCAGCAACGCGAGCGCCTCCGCCAGCGGAAGCATCATGCGGGCCGAGAGCGTGGCTCCGGGAACTCCCGCGCGCCGGTCGTCCTCCACCCACGGGGAACCCAACAGCTCCCACAGCTCACGGCCGAACACGGGCAGGTTCCACACCTCCAGTGGTGTGATCCCCTCAGGGCGATGCCGGCGAGGACTCCACCTGGCGGCGCTCACGTCACCAGCCCTGCGATGCGTTCAGCCGCGGTCCTCGCGCCATCGTGCGCGCGGTAGGAGCGGGAGATCTCCGCCACGCGGTCGCGCATCGGCGACTCCGGTGCGAGCAGTTGCGCGATGGCCTCGCGGCACGACTCCATCGTGAGGGTCCTCGGGTCCCTCGCGAGCCCCGCTCCGGCCTTCTCCAGGAAGTGCGCCTGCACGGGCTGGTCGTTGCACACCGGGAGCAGCAGCATCGGCACTCCCGCCGTCATCGCCTCCATCACGGAGTTGGCGCCGCCGTGGGAGATGAACGCCGCCGCGCGCTCCAGCACCTGCCGCTGCGGCGTGTAGCGCACCGCCACCACGTCACCGGGCAGCGTGCTCGGGAAGTCCGTGTCCGCCAGCTCGCCCGCGCACAACACCAGCGTCACGTTGAAGGGCTTCGCGGCCTCCGCGATGAGGCGGAACAGCTCTGGCTGATACGAAATCTGACTGCCGAAGGACACGTACAGCACCGGCTTTTCGCCCAGGCGCTCCCAGGGGAAGGGCACCTCGTCACCCCGGGCCTCCGGCGGAATGGAGGGCCCCACCAGCAGCGTGTCCGGGGGCACTCCCGCGTCCGGGCCCAGGAAGGCCTCGGTGGCGAAGATGACGTTGAGCCGGGGCGACAGGCACTCGCAGGTGCGGAAGCGCGCGTCGAAGCCGTGACGGCGGAACAGGGCCTGACGGTCGTCCTTCAGCGCCCGCACGTTGCGCAGCAGGGGAATCTCCGGCCTTGGCTCCAACAGCGTGAGCGCGGAGGACACGCCCGCCCAGGGAATGCCCTCCGTGTGCGCCGCGAGCACCGCCGCGTACTGCATCCCGTCCAGCGCCATCACGTCGGGCCGGAAGGCGCGCACCACTTCGCGCACGGGCTCCAGGAGCGCGGGAGCCGCGTCCAGCAACAATCCCCGGATCCACCTTCCCAGCGCCACGTCATCGAGCACCAGCTTCGCCAGCGCTTCGCCTCCCGTCTCGATGCCCGGCGGCGTGGCTTCGGCGTGCGGCAGGCGCAGCACCTCCACGCCCAGGGACTCGAGCTGCGGCGCGGGTTCGGGGATGCACAGCCATCCGACGGTGTGCCCCAGGCGGCGCAGCCATTGGGCCACGCCGACCATCGGGTTGAGGTGGCCCTTCTCGGGAGACGTGGCGATGAGGACTCGGGACATTCAGGGGGGCGCCTTGGTGTGGGCCTGGAGCATGGCCAGGGACATGAGGCGCATCAACAACCGATCCATCGGTCCGGCCTGTGCGTCGTCGGGCGGCAGGCGGAAGTAGCGCTCCATCAATCCCAGCACCCCTTGCGTGTTGATGACCTGGAGGGAGTCCAGCCGCGAAGGGGAGAGCCAGGCGCGATACAGCTCCAGCCAGCGTGACCGCACGGGACTGGAGAGGGCGGTGTGCCCATACCGGGGCGTCTTGCGCGCGAGGCGGACCTCGTCCGGCACCAGCGACCGCACTGCGTGCCGGAACAGCCACTTGCCGAACCCATCCCTTTGCAGCACGGACTCCGGCAGGGCCAGCGCCACCCGCGCGAAGCCTTCATCCAGGTACGGCGTGCGGACCGTGAGCCCATGGGCCCGGGCGCCTCGCAGCTCGGGCGGGAGGATGAGTTCGGCCAGCACCCACTTCGCGTACCGCAGCTCCTCGGACGGGAGCGCATCCTCCTGCGGCAGCTCCCACGGCGCGGGCAGCGAGGCGAGCACGGTCCCCAGGTTGTCCACAGGGGGACCGCGCGGGGCGTGATCGCTGTTCCGGCGCTCGGAAACAGTCCTCAAGTTGTCCACAGGTGTGGAGTCCTCACGGCGTCCCACGGCTTGATCGGAACCGTCGTTTCCAGAGGGGAAATGCCCCGTGGATGGCTTTGATTCCTGATCGCCGTGCGGAGCCTCATCCAGGGGCCTCCCCGAGTTGTCCACAGCCCCCCGTGCCGCTCCGGGGGGCTCTTCATGATCGCGCGAGCCGGCTGGGAACGGCGCCCGCAAGTTGTCCACAGCCGCCATGGCTTCGAAGCCCAGGGCCCGCACGGCCAGCGTCCGGTCTTCATCCACGCGGGCCTTCGCGGAGGCGAGCGCGCCCGGGGTGCCCTGGAGCACTTCGTCCGCTCCCGCGCCGCTCAGGAGGACGGGGCCCGCGCCCTGCCGCCGGGCCTCCAGATAGAACACGTAGCTCGCCACGGCCCGGGCGTTGAGGATGGCCGTCTGGTTGGCGAGGACCGCGTGCTCGAACAGGTCCGGGAGCACGGTGTCAGGAATGAGCACGTCCACCAGCTCCGCGCCCGTCACCTTCGCCATCCGCCGCGCGTTGCTCCGCTCCACCGCGTCCGCGAAGTGCACGTCCATCGTCCACGCGCGCACCTTCCCCGGTGCGTGCCGCGCGGCCATCGCGCACAGGGCCGCGCTGTCCACCCCGCCGCTCAGGCTCACCTCGTGCGTGCCCGCTTCGACATGCGCCCGCACGGTGTCGGACCAGGCGGCCAGCAGCCGCGCCGCGAGCCCTTCCTCATCCCGCGCCTCCGCCTCCCGGATGACTCGCGGCAGCGCCACGCCGATGGGCTCCGTGTCTGGCCGCAGGTCCGCGTTGGACGCGCGGGCATGGAACAGCAGGTCGCTCACCGCCCGGGGAGACAGGCCACGCGCGGGAGACACCTTGGGAGGTCGGGTCGGCATGCGGTCCGCATCATAGGGAGCTGGGAGTCGTCAGCGGAAAGTCAGGGAGGGTGCGATAACCCTCCTGGACAGCGCGAACAGGGAAGGGCGGGACATGAGGACGGATGCGGTGGACGTCGTGTTGCGGGAGCGCTTCGGGCTGGAGTCCTTCCGGCCCGGACAGCGCGAGGTGCTCACGGAGCTGCTCAAGCCCCACGGCTCCGCGCTCGCGGTGTTCCCCACGGGCGGCGGCAAGTCGCTGTGCTACCAGCTCCCCGCGCTGCTGCTCGAAGGGCTCACGGTGGTGGTGTCACCGCTCATCGCGTTGATGAAGGATCAGATCGACGCGCTGGAGCGGCGGGGCATCCGCGCCGCGCGGTTGGACTCCTCCCTGTCGCTGGAGGAGTCGCGCGAAGTGACGGAGTCCCTGCGAGACGGAACGCTGAAGCTCCTCTACGTGGCCCCCGAGCGCTTCAACAACGAGCGCTTCATGGGGCTCCTGAGTGAACTCCCCATCTCCCTCTTCGCGGTGGACGAAGCGCACTGCGTCTCCGAGTGGGGCCACAACTTCCGGCCGGACTACCTCAAGCTCGCGCAGGCGGCCCGCACGCTCCGGGCCGAGCGCATCCTGGCGCTCACCGCCACGGCCACGCCGCAAGTGGTGCACGACATCTGCGAGGGCTTCGGCATCCCGGAGTCGCAAGCGGTCGTCACCGGCTTCTACCGGAACAACCTCACGCTGGAGACCACGCCCACGGGGCCGGAGGCGCGCGATGCCCTGCTGGTGGAGCGGCTCAAGTCGCGCCCACCCGGCACCACCATCGTCTACGTCACGCTGCAGAAGACCGCGGAGCGCGTGGCGGCGCTCTTGAGTGCGGAGGGCCTGCCCGCCAGCGCCTACCACGCGGGCCTGGAGTCCGAGGATCGCGAGCGGGTGCAGGACGCGTGGACCCACTCCGCGGAGGGCATCGTCGTGGCGACCATCGCGTTCGGAATGGGCATCGACAAGGCGGACGTGCGCGCCGTGTATCACTACAACCTGCCCAAGGGCCTGGAGAGCTACAGCCAGGAGATCGGCCGCGCGGGCCGTGACGGCAAACCGTCCGTCGTGGAGTTGCTCGCGTGCCCGGACGACGTGCCCACGCTGGAGAACTTCGCGCTCGGGGACACGCCGCTGCCGGAGGCGCTGACCGCGCTGGTGAAGGAGTTGTTGTCCTCGGGGCCGGAGCTGCACCTGGACATGTACGCGCTGGGCAACCGCCATGACCTGCGGCCCCTGGTGCTGCGCACGGCGCTGACGTACCTGGAGCTGGAGGGTGTGCTGCGCCAGGGCACGCCGTTCTACGCGGGCTACAAGGTGCAGCCGGCGGGCTCGGTGGAAGCGCTCGTGGGGAAGTTCCAGGGGGAGCGCGCGCGCTTCGTGAAGGAGTTGTTCGCGCACGCGAAGAAGGGACGCACCTGGTACACGTTCGATCCTTCCGAAATCGCGAAGGCGCTGGGCCAGCCGCGAGATCGGGTGGTGAAGGCAATCGACTACTTCCAGGAGCAGGGCTACGCGGAGGTGCAGGTGGCGGAGCCGCGTCAGCGCTACACGCGGCTGCGCGAGCGCGAGGACACGAAGGCGCTCGTGGCCCTGTTGCAGGAGCGCTTCCAGAAGCGAGAGGTCCAGGAGGTGTCGCGGGTGCGCGACGTGCTCCGGCTCGTCACGCACGATGGCTGCCAGAGCAACGCACTGGTGGCCCACTTCGGCGAGCAGCGCGAAGCTCCGTGCGGCCACTGCACCTTCTGCCGCACGGGCGTGGCGCGCGTGCTGCCGCCGCCGCATCCACGGCTGGACCTGCGCGAACAGCTGGACGTGGCCACGTTCCGGTCGCTCGTCGCGAAGCATCCGGAGGCGCTGGGCCATCCCAGGCAGGCGGCCCGGTTCCTCTGCGGCCTGAGCAGTCCCGCGCTCTCCAAGGCGAAGCTCACCGGGCACAAGCTCTTCGGCACCCTGGCGGAGTGGCCGTTCGCCCAGGTGCTGACGTTCTGTGAAGGGCGGTGAACGTTCAGCCGATCGCGGCCCGCAGGCTCGGTGAGAAGGGTGGCAGGGCGGCCTGGGCCCGTGTCTTGAGCGCCTGCCGGTCCCTGCCTGCGCCTTCCTGTAGCGCTCGACGGAAGGGGGAATAGGTGAGCGCCCAGAACCGCAGCTCACGCCCGTATTCCGAGTCGAGCCGCACCGCCTTCTGTTCATCGACCCCAAGCGTGGTCGCGAGGCCTCTCAGGACGTCGGCTTGCGGGAGGCCGCTGAAGGTGGCGGCCACGGTGTCCGAGGACTCCTGGCGGAGCGCCCTCGCGGTGAATGACTCCAGCTCCGTCACGTCCGGGAGCGCGGATTCGAGGCACGCCCTCGCGTTGACGAGGCCGGCGCCCCACGCGAGCTGGCTTTGAGGCCAGCTGTCACAGGTGGCGCGCAGCACGTGGCGGAAGACCTGCGCGAGCGTTGGCCCTCCCTGGTACTTCGCGAGCAGGTTGTCCCGGCCATGGTGCGCCAGCCAGAGCGCGGCGATTCCCGCGACAGTCGCGGTCGCATACGACGTTCCACTGCTCTGCCCGACCTTGTCGGCAGGCTGCGCCACCCAGACGTTCTCACCCGGGCCGGTGGCGTCGACCGCCTTGCCCCAGGCGGAGAAGGCCCAGGGTTGTGCGCTCGCGTTGCACGCGGCCATCGCGACGACTTCGTCATACGCGCCCGGCCAGACGACGATGGGGCCCGTGTAGTTGCCCGCGGCGGCGATGACGATGATGTTCTCACGCACCGCCTGCTGGATGATCCGGTGCAGTCCCGCGTTGGGCAGCCACCCGAGGCTGATGCTGATGACATGGACCCGCCGCTGGATGGCGAACCCGATGGAGTCGCGCAGCCGGTCGACGCCCACGTTGAACAGCACGGGCGAGGGGACGAAGAGCGTGGGCTTCGCGACGCGCAGCGGGACGACCTCGGCCTTCGGCGCGACTCCATTCACGAACAGCTCCGGTCCGTCCACGCTCGGTCCGTTGTACGGGCTCGACATGACGCTCGCGGTGCCGAGCCCATGGCCTCCACCGGGATTCTCCGTCGTGGGGTCATCGTCGATGAAGTCCCAGCCAAGCCTTGGCGTGAAGTTCGGTCCCAGCTCGGGGCTGGGCAGGTAGCCGCTGTCCGGATGGCCGATGAGGATGCCCTCGCCCTGGCTCGCGCCGCCGGACAGCTTCCACGCCTCGTCCGCCTTCACGAAGCGCGGGCTCCAATCGCAATCGTTCTCGTTGAACGTCTCAGGCCCAGGCTCCGCGCTCTGCGCCTTGAGGAGCGTGGGCGCAGTGTCCGTGACGGAGGTGTGTTCCGCGTAGACCGCCTCGAAAGCCGGATCCGCATCCTCCACGCTCGGGTCCGCCTGGAGGCGGCGCGCCAGCTCCCACGCCTGCGCCGGTTCGACGGTGCCGGTAGGGAGGAGGTCGAACGAGCGGCCGGTGGGCTCGAACGGCACCGGGCGGATGATCCATGGCTCCGCCCCTACGAGCGCGGCCACGGTCTTCTCCAGGGTGGCCCGGTCGAAGCCCTCACGGAGGAGGACGTCGAGCGTGCGGAGCTTCGAGGACTCGAACTGCTCGGGCGGCGCCATGGGCGCACCTGTACCCCTGGGACTTCGTGGAGGGATACGGGCCCCCAGGGCGGTGGGTGTGTCGGTTAGACTCCCGCGCCGTGCGCTACGAGCTTCACGACAGCCGCGTCCTCACCTGGTCCCTGGAGACGCACGTCACCACGCACTGCAACCTGCGCTGTGCACAGTGTTGCCCGCTGTCGCCGCACCTGCCCGCGTGGGCGGTGTCCCCCCAGGCTCTGGCGGAGGACCTGCGCCGGCTCTCGCGCGTGCTCAAGCCCAACGTCTTCAAGCTGACCGGCGGTGAGCCCTTCCTCCATCCGGACCTGCCCGCCGTGCTGGACGTGGTGCGCGCCTCCGGGCTCACCGAACAGGTGTCCGTCACCACCAACGGCTTCCTCGCCCAGAGTGCCACCGACGCCGTGTACGAACGGCTCGACCGGATGACGCTGTCGTTCTACACGTCCGCGCCCCTGCCCGAACGCTCCATCGCCCGCATCACCGAGCGCTGCGACCAGCACGGCGTCCACCTCACGGTGAAGGCCATCGACCGCTTCCAGCGCATCACCCCGGACGCCCCACTCACGTCCGACGCGGAGGTGCGGGACGTCTTCGACAAGTGCTGGCTCAAGCAGCGCTGCCACCTGGTCCACCAGGGCCGCTTCTACACCTGCACCCGGCCGCCCCACGTCGCCACCGTCTTCGCCGCGGAGCATCCGCACCTGCCCGCGCTCGTCGAACACGACGGCGTGCCGCTCGACGACCCGGACCTGCTCACGCGCCTGCTGGGCTACCTGGAACGGGACACGCCGCTCGCCACGTGCCGCCATTGCCTGGGCTCCAGCGGCCCCTGGGAACCCCACGCGCAGCTGCCGCGCGCTCGCGCCGCTTCCTGATCAGGGCGCCGGAACGCCTACGTCCGCCGACGGTGCGGGCAGCGGCAGCTCCACCGTGAAGACGGAGCCCTGGCCCAGGAGGCTCTCCACGCGCACCGTGCCGCCCATGGCCTCCACCAGCGTGCGGGTGATGTAGAGGCCCAGACCCAGGCCGCCGTAGTGCCGGTCACTCACCGCTCGCTCGAAGCGGCCGAAGAGGCGCGGAAGGGACTCCTCCGAGATGCCGATGCCCTGGTCCCGCACCGTCAGCGCCGCCTTGCCGTCACGCGTCTCCAGGCGGACCTGGATGGGGCGCCCCCGGCCGTACTTGATGGCGTTGTCCACCAGGTTCACCACCACCTGCTCCAGTCGCGGCCGGTCCCACACCCCCATCGTCACGGTGTCCGTGCACTCCAGCTGGAGCACGGAGCCGGAGCGCGCGGCGGGGCCCTCGTAGACGGCCACCACGTCGCGCACCAGCTCCGCCAGGTCCATGGGCACGCACTCCAGCGACAGCCGCCCGGCCGCGATGCGCGACACGTCCAGCAGGTCGTTCACCAGCTCCGCCAGCTTCTTCATCTGCCGCGAGCCCACATCCAGGTAGCGCTCCACCAGCTCTCGCGGCACCGGGCCCGGGTGGCGCTCCATCTCGCGCCGCAGCGCCTGGAGCTTGAGGTTGAGCGGCGTGAGCGGCGTCTTCAGCTCATGGCTCGCGATGGACAGGAACTCGTCGCGCAGGCGCACCGCTTCGCGTGCCTCGCGGTACAGCCTCGCGTTCTCCATGGAGAGCGCGGCGCGGTTGGCCAGCTCCTGGAGGAAGGGCAGGTCCGCGGTCGTGTAGCGCCGGCCGGAGCGGTGCGTGGTGACGAAGCTGAGCAGCCCCAGCGAACGCTCCCCGGCCACCAGCGGCACCACCACCAGCGAGCGGACGCGCAGCTCCTTCAGCAGCGCGATGCGCTCGGGATCACTCGTGAACCGCGGCAGGAGGTCGTCGGTGAAGTTCTCGATGAAGAAGGGCTGCCCGTGATGAAGCGACCCGGGGCCGGCCATCTTGGGGAGGCCTGACACGTACGTCGTGCGGGACCGCAGCGGCTCCGCGAGCGACTCCGGCTCCGTGGCCGAGTGCTCCACCTCCATGCGCTGGAAGGTGCCGTCGTCCAACGCGCTGTCGATGAGGCACCAGTCCGCCAGCGTGGGGACCGCCAGGCGCACCACGTTGCGCAGCGTGGCCTTGTAGTCCAGCGACGTGGCCAGGAAGGAGCTGGCCCCGGCCAGCAGCCGCAGGTGCTCCTCGTTGTGCGACAGCTCTCGCGCCAGCCGCTCCGCCCGGGAGCGGGCGCGCACCACGTCCGTCACGTCGAAGCCGAAGCCCGCGATGCCGTCCACCTGCCCGTTCGTGTCGTGCGTGGGCGTGTACGTGACGTCGAAGATGTACTCCCGGAGGGTGCCATCCAGCTGGGGCAGCTTGAGGGACACCTCCCGGCCCACGAAGGGCTCTCCCGTCGTGTAGACGTGGTCGAGGATGCGGGCCACGCGCTCCGCTTCCTCCTTCGGCCCCACCTCGCGCGCGGGCAGGCCCAACAGCCTCGGAGGGTTGCCGAGCATCGCGGAGTTGAGGGGGTTGGACAGCTCGAAGACGTGCTGGGGCCCGCGGAAGATGACCAGGTGCGCGGGCGCGTGCATGAACAGTTCGTGCAGGCGCGCGCGTTCGTACTCGGCGGCGGCGCGGGAGGTGCGCTCGCGCTCCAGCAGGTCCGCGCGCTCCTCGTTGGCCCGGCGCAGGCGCACGTTGAGCAACGTGACGAACATCGACAGCGCGAGGAAGACGCTCAGCGCGATGAGGTTGCCGGGGTGGATCATCCAGTTCCCCAGCGGGGACAGGAAGAAGTAGTCCACCGTCACCAGCGAGAGGGCCGTCGCGAGCAGCCCCGGCCCCCAGCCTCCCCACCAGCCCGCGAACGCGACGGCGGCGAAGAAGGACAGGAACGGGGCGCTGGACATGTAGGGCCACAGCAGCCGCTGGGCGAAGTACGCCACCACGACGGCCGCCACCGCCAGCCCGTAGTTCAGCAACTCGGAGCCCCCCTCCTTGCGGAACGGCTCCGGCGCGCGCGGAGGCGGGGAGGAGGGAGGCACCGGCGGATACCGCGGGGCGGACGGAGCGGGCGCGGTCATGGATGCGCGGGGCGGACGGGCCTGGGGCCCGCCGTCAGCGTGTCTCCTTCCGGGCGTCGGTCTGGAGGAAGCCCTGCATGGCGGTGGGGTAGCGCTCGCCCGCGGCCACGCCCGGCGGCGCGATGGACTCGATGGCCGCCAGGTCCTCCTGTGTGAGCTTCACGTCCAGGGCACCCAGGTTGTCGTCCAGGTACTTGCGGCGCTTGGTGCCGGGGATGGGCACCACGTCCTCGCCGCGCGACAGCACCCAGGCGAGCGCGAGCTGCGCGGGCGTGCACCGCTTCTGGCTGGCGAGCCGGTCGATGTGCTCCACCAGCTTGAGGTTGCGCTGGAAGTTCTCCCCCTGGAAGCGGGGTGAGTGGCGGCGGTAGTCGTCTTCCGGCAGGTCCTCGAAGCGCTTGAACTGGCCGGTGAGGAAGCCGCGGCCCAGCGGGCTGTAGGGGACGAAGCCCACGCCCAGTTCGCGGCACGTCTGGAGCACGCCGTCCTCCGGGTCCCGGCTCCACAGCGAGTACTCCGACTGGAGCGCGGTGATGGGATGCACGGCGCACGCGCGGCGCAGCGTCTCCGAGTTCACCTCCGACAGCCCCAGGAAGCGCACCTTGCCGGCCTTCACCAGCTCCGCCATCGCGCCCACGGTGTCCTCGATGGGCGTCTTCGGGTCCACCCGGTGCAGGTAGTAGAGGTCGATGACGTCCATTCCCAGGCGCTTCAGGCTCGCGTCGCACGCCTGCTTCACGTAGTCCGGCCGGCCGTTGACGCCGCGCGACTGGGGATTCGCCGGGTCGCGCACCAGGCCGAACTTCGTGGCCAGGACGATTTTCTGACGGTGGGGGCCCAGCACGCGGCCCACCAGCTCCTCGTTGCGGCCGGGCCCGTAGGCGTCCGCCGTGTCGAAGAAGGTGAGGCCCCGCTCCAGCGCGTGGAGCAGCGTGGCCTCCGACTCCGCGTCGTCGCGGCCCGCGTAGAAGTCCGACATGCCCATGCAGCCCAGGCCCAGCGCCGAAACGGTGAGGCCCTGCCTGCCCAGCTTCCGAGTCTCCATGTGTCCTCCGTGCGGGTGCACCCTCCCTGGGACAATCTTCACGCGAGGCGCGGGAATCCAGGGCAAACGACCAGGCGAAGGCCTGGCTCATCCCGGAAGCGGCAGCTCGCAACGGAAGGGGAGCGGCTTGGCGGCCGGTGCCAGCCCTTGCGCCCCGCGCGCCTCCACCACCGGCATCGTCCATCCCAGGTTGCGTAGCGCGGCGGTGAGCCGTTCGCACAGCGCCGCCACGCTGTCCTCGGGGGCGCCTGAGAGCTCCAGCGTGAAGCGCTCCCGTGTCACCTGCGTCAGCCGGAACGCGCGCAGCGGGTGGTGCTTGAACACCCACGCCAGCGACCACGCGTCCACCGTGCGGCCAGAAGGCGTGTGGAACGCGCAGGCCCCGCGTCCGCCGAAGCCCGTAAGCGTCCAGCCGTGGAAGCCGCAGGAACATGCGTTGCGCCGCACGGTGCCCGTGTCCCCGGGCCGGTAGCGCAACAGCGGCAGCACGCTGGGGCGCAGCCGCGTCACCACCACCTCGTCCCCATCCGGCTCCAGCCAGACGTCCGGCGTGAGCACGTGGAAGCGGCCCCGGTTCGTGTCCTCCAGGCACTCCCACGCGAGCGGCCCCGTCTCCGTGGCGGCGTAGTAGTCGAGGACCGGCACGCCGCGCTCCTGCTTCCAGGCGTCGCGCAGCGCGTGCGGCAGGTGCTGCGCGGAGGTGAGCACCAGCAAGGGGGACGGCACCTCCGGATGCGCGAGCAGCCAGCGCAACCCCTCCGGGTCGGAGAAGACGACGGAGGCCTTCACCCGTTGCAGACGCGCCACCGCGTCGTCGCGCAGCACGGAGACGCGGTGCAGGGCGCCGTCGTGGAACAGCGGCAGGCGCACCGAGTACTCCAGCCCGCCCGGCAGCGCATCCAGCAGCACCACGCGCGGACGCGGCGGGGGCACGGTGTTGGTGCGCTCGGTGAAGAAGCGCAGCACGGCCCACATGAGCAGGCAGTCGCGCCGGTCGCGCAGCACGTTCACCGGGTCCCCGGTGGTGCCGGAGCTCTTCACCACCACGCACTCGTCGGACGCGGCGGGCAGCGTGGGCACGTCCTCCCAGTGGCGCGCGAGCGTGGCGCGGTCCAGCGCGGGGAAGTGCCGCAGGTCCTCCAGACGCCGCAGGTCGCCCGGGTGCAGGCCCGACTCGCGCAGCACGCGCACGTAGTAGGGCGAGCCCCGGAGCGCTTCGCGGAGGGCCGGCAGGCGCGCCTCCAGCTCCGCGCGGGCGGCGGCTTCGTCCACCGTGGCCGCGCCGCGCGCCAGGCCCGCCGCCACGTCCAGCGCCCACGGCAGGTGCGGGCGCTGCGTGTGGCTGTCGCGGCGGATCCGGGCCCTGGGCGCGACCCCGAGCGTCACTCGCGCCAGCCCCGGGCCTCGGCGTCCTTGCGTGCTGCCTCCTGGAGCATCTCCTGGCGCCGGTCCGCCTCCTTCTTGCGCGCCTCCTCCACCTTGCGCAGGTCCGTCACGGCCTGCCGGTAGTCCAGGTCCTTGAGGTGGCGCTTCGACTCGGCCTCCGTCTCGCCTTCGATGTCCGCGCCCAAGGCAGCCAGCCACTTGCGCAGGAACTCCTCCTGGCGGAAGGCGTTGGAGCGGATCATCTCCGCGGTGAGGGGATGCACCTCCTCGAAGAACTGCTGCAAGCGCGCCTGCGGGGTGCGGTCCGCGGTGAGGTAGAGCACCGTCTTCTTGCGCAGGTCGGACGACACCAGCACGTGCGCGAGCATGCCCACCTGCTCCTGGAACAGCGGGTTCTTCACCCGCTGCTCCAGCTTCGCCCACTCGGCTTGGGACGGGGGGCGCTGGCTGGCCAGACGGAAGGTGTCGCAGACGATGGCCACCGCCAGGTCATGCGGATACGGCGACACGATGGGCGTGGCCGCCAGCTGCTCACGGAGGTGGGGAATCGAAACGGCCATCATTTCTCCAACAGGGCATCGGCCAGTGCCGCGGCGGCACGGCCAAAGTCAGACATCCATTGCACGGTCGCCAGCCGGAAGCGCGGGCTTCCCAGCACCGGCGCCAGCACCTGCCGCGCGGGGGCGTCGTCCGGCAGCGCGAGGAAGGCCACCACGCGGCGCGACCGGTTCATCCCGCGGGCGAACCGCGGCAGCGCGCCCTCCTGCCGCATGTTGTACAGGAAGTCGCTGTCGGAGATGACGACGCGCAGCGCGTCCGGCCGCTCCTCGGACAGCTGCTCCATCACCTCCACCGGGAACCACGTCCCTCCACCGATGTAGTGGAAGAAGAAGTCGCGCGCCGTCTCCTCGTCGTACATCCACGGGGATACGATGGGGTTGTCCGCCGAATAGATGATGCCGCGCACCGTGGCGCCCTTGCGCAGCGCGGAGGCCGACAGCACCTGCGCGGCCAGCGTCATCGCGTTGAGGTCCTGCTGCGGGTTGGGCATGGAGCCGCTGGTGTCCAGATAGATTTCCAGCGCGGGCACGCCCAGGTCGGACGGCGGTGGCAGGTCCGCCTCCAGCTCGCGGCGCAGCGGGGCCACGGCGGCCAGGTGACCCTGCGAAATCACCGTGAGCGTCCAGTCGATGGTGGACGGGTCGTCGCCGTACTCCCACGCCTCCGGAATCGTGCGCAGGTAGGGCTCCGGCTTCGAGGCCGAAGCGGGCAGCTTGAGGATGTACTGGTCCACGAGCCGCCGGTAGTACCGGGCCACCAGCGCGCGCCGCAGCCTGCCGCCGTCGTTGCCGGGCAGGTGCGCCGTCACGCGGCGGATGGTGTCCAGCGGGTCCGACTCCTTCGTGTCGTGCGAGTCGTCCAGCCAGCCATTGGCGCGCGCCTCGTCCAGCGCGTCCTCCCACCGGCCGCCGGACTGCACCGCCGCGTCCAGGTCGCCTTCGTCCGGAGTGCCGAGGTCGCCGGCCAGCGGGATGCAGAAGCCCACCTCGGAGGGCATGTCGATGAAGCGGATGAACGCGGCGCAGAAGTAGAGGAATTGCAGGCGCGGGTCGGGCAGCGCGTAGAACGTCTGCACGAACATGCGCGCCTGCGCGCGGAAGCCCGGGTAGGCCTCCTCCAGCTTCGGCAGCAGGGCCTCGGGCACCAGGTGTCCGGGCTCCCTGCGCCACAGCTCCTCGTAGATGGCCAGATAGAAGCAGAACAGCGGGGACGGCCCGCCCGTGTCGCCGTCCTCCTTCTTCTTCTTGTTCTTCTTGCGCCCGTCGGGCGTGCGCAGGAAGCCCCGGTACACCTGACACAGCGCTTCCGCGTGGGTGCGCCCCACGAACTCGTTCACCTGGAGGTCGAAGAACAGGTTGGTGAGCGACTGGCCCAGGCCCGGAATGAGGCGCTGCTCCAGCACTCGCAGCTCCGCGTCCCACCCCAGCGTGTGGGGGAAGCGCACGTGGTGGCCGATTTCATGGGCCAGCACGGCGGTGAGGCTGTCGCGCGCGCCCATGCGGACGAGCAGGTCGAAGTGGACGAACACCTGCCGGCGCACCAGGTCGATGTACGCGAGCGGTTCGTCCGGCGTGGCCTCACCGGGCCGGAAGGGCTGGTGCGGTTCGGGCGGGCTCAACTGCACGTGCACGTCCCACAGCGCC
Source organism: Corallococcus sp. AB045 (assembly GCF_003668895.1). Taxonomy (NCBI): domain Bacteria; kingdom Pseudomonadati; phylum Myxococcota; class Myxococcia; order Myxococcales; family Myxococcaceae; genus Corallococcus; species Corallococcus sp. AB045. The sequence goes on along the minus strand of NZ_RAWN01000043.1, from coordinate 29,868 downwards.
AGCGCGTCGCGCCAGCACCGCTCCACCTCCTCCGGGGTGAAGGCCGCGCCCGCGCTCATGCCGGCAGGATGACCGCCAGCCACTGGGACGTGTGCATCGTGGCCACCGCGCGCCACTCGTTGTGCTGGGTGCTGTACCAGTCCCCCGCGCGAGGGTCGCGCTGCGCCAGCGAGGTGAGCGCCTTGGAGGGCTTGCCCGTCGCGGGCTCCAGCCGCTCGTTGCAGCCCATGGGCCCCAGCAGCATGGGCTTCTTCACCAGCCACACGCCTTGCGTGGCGGCGTCGCGTCCACCGGCGGCGGTGGCGCGGTGCCGGTCGTGCACGCAGACGACGGCGGGCGCCAGGAAGTGCATCTCCCCGGGCATGAAGCGCGCGTCCTCCTGGGACAGGTCCACCCACTGCGCGGTGGACGTGTCGCCCAGCGCCTGGGTCGGTGGCTCCATCGCCTCGTTGGCGATGGTGTGCAGGTGGCCCTCCAGGTCCTCCAGCGAGGACAGGTTCGCGCCCAGGCGGCAGAACAGCCGCTGCACCCACGGCGGCGCGGACTCCAGGTTCTCGCTGAGGTTCCACACGCGCGCGAGCGCCGGGGCCTGCTCCTCCTGACGCAGGTTCGGCAACAGGCGCGGTAGCAGGTCCCGCCACGCGAGCGTGAAGAAGTTCTCCCGCCCGGCGGACCCCGGATACATGTAGCCCAGCCCGATGCCCTCCGCGCCCAGGCGCATGTAGTTGCGCAGGAGCTCCTCTCCGGACGCGGCGTCACCGCTCGCGAGCCCCCGGCCCAAGCGGACCACCGGGCCGTTGAGGAACGCGCTCCACAGCGCGCGGTCCCAGCGCACGAACCGGCCGCGGGCTTCCTTCTCCAGGTCGTCGACGAACTCGCTCATGGCTGTTTCCCCTGACCGCCCGGGTTCTCCTTCAGCCACGTCGCGTAGTTGCGGTAGCGGCTGTAGAGGGACTTCAAGTGGATGAGGTCCTCGTACACCGGACCGGACAACTCCTGGCGGGTCATCAGGTCATTCATCAGCGCGGTGACGGTGGACAGGCGCTTCTCCGTGGTGCGCAGGTCCACGCCGGAGAGGCCCAGGTCCAGTTCGGTGCGCAAAGCGGCGACCTTCTGGCGCACGGGCGCGTGCGTGCCGTAGCGGGCCATGGCCATGTCGAACATGTTGCGGATCCACGCCACGCGGTCCTGGAGCAGCAGCTTGTTGCCCTTCGCCTCGAAGAAGGGGCTGCGCGCGTTGGGGGTGAGCTTCTCGTGCAGCACCCAGGGGATGATCTGCCGGAAGTCCTCCAGCTCCGTCACGCGGTGGCCCCGGAAGAACGCGAGCGCCTTCGCGAAGTGGAGGATGGTCTGGTACGCGCGCACGCTGGTGCCGTTCTCCGTCTGCGTGCAGAGGTGCACCTTCTTGTCCAAGGGGCACTGCTCGTTGCACACGGCGGACACGGTCTGTCCCGCGAGCTTCAGCGTGTCCTTGTGCTTGAACTCGAAGCGCGGGGACGCCATGCGGCAGAAGTCCAGCTGGCCCAGGAAGAAGGCCACGCGCTCCAGCACGCCCTTGGGCACCTCCACGGCGAGGATGGAGTCGTAGGCCTTCTCCAACTCGCCGGGCGTGAAGACGATGTCCTTGGGGAGCAGCTCCTCCGGAGACTTGTCGGACTCGATGCGCTGGAGCAGCGTGTCCACGAAGCCGGAGTTGAAGGGCACGGCGCGCACGACGACGTCCAGGCGGTCCTTGAGCGCTTCGATGACCTGGAAGGTGCCGCCGCCCTGGTCGTCGTTGGCGGTGAGGAACCAGGACGAGCGGCCGGTGTAGATGTACTGGTCCATCATCTCCGCGTAGCCCTCGCCCAGGAGCGACAGCAGGGCGGACTGGGTCTTCGTGGGGATGCGGTTGTACTCGTCGATGATCTTCACGCGCTGGCCAATCCACTTGCGCCAGCTGACCTTCACGGCGGACAGGTCCTCCGCCTTGAGCATGTCCGAGGGCAGGGGCGCGCCGAGCAGGTCCGCGATGGACAGCTGCGGGTGGCCGCGCTGGATGCCCCGGTGGACGTCCTCGCGGCCCATGCCGGAGAGCAGGGCCATGAGGATGGCGGAGGTTGTCTTTCCGCGGCCCGGGCCACCCACGAGCAGGGCGCGGCGGCAGGTGAAGAGGGTGAGCAGCGGGATGAGGACGAAGGAGCTGTAGCTCATGTCCTCCGGGAGGTGGACCTCGTCCCCGGCGGTGTTCTTGAGGGCGGCGGTGCCGCCGAACTCGATGTCGTAGTAGGGGCAGATGACGGCGTTGTTGGTGATCCACCAATACGCCTGCCGCATCTTGTCGTGGAGGCTGCCGCCGTCGCGCTCGGAGAGGTGGACGCTGAGGCCCTTGTCCGCCGACGCACGCCCGGTGAGCAGGCGCGAGACCCAATCCTGGTTGGCCATGGAGGGTGGGGAGTGTAGCAGCGGGAGAGCGGGGGCGGGTGTGAGCTGGATGGGTGTACCCCCACCATCCAGGCTTCCGGAAGTGGGCGGCATGGACGGGATGCGCTAAGTGTCGGCGCATGCTCCGAGAGCTTCACCTTCAGGGGGTCGGCCCCGCGCCTCGCCTGGACGTCGAGTTCGCACCCCGGCTGAACGTCCTGACGGGTGACAACGGGTTGGGCAAGAGCTTCCTGCTCGATGTGGCGTGGTGGAGCCTGACCGGGACCTGGCCGGGTCTGCCCGCGTGGCCTCATCGCGGCGCTCGGCGTCGTCGGATTGACTGGACCCTGACGGGCAAGGCGCGGCGGGCATCGAACAAGACGAGCGACTTCGACCCGGAACGGCAGCTGTGGCCCTGGCCCGAAGGGCGCCCGAGCATGCCGGGCCTGACCGTCTATGCGCGCGTCGACGGAAGCTTCTCCGTCTGGGACCCCGCACGGAACTACTGGCACAAGACGTCGCGCGCGGATCCGGATGCGCCTCGAAGGCCGGACGCCTTCCACTTCTCGCCCCAGGACCTCTGGGATGGCCTGAAGTACGAGGGGACGACGGTCTGTAACGGGCTCGTCCGGGACTGGTTGACCTGGCAGTTGCAGGATGATGGTTCCGCGCAGTCACCGTTCCAGATGTTGAAGCGGGCGCTGGAACAGCTGTCCCCTCGCGACGAGCCCATCCGCCCCGGGCGGCCCATGCGGTTGGCCATCGAGGACGTCCAGAACTACCCGACCCTCGACATGCCGTACGGCACCATTCCAGTGGTGCATGCCTCCGCGGGAATGCGCCGCATCCTGGGCCTGGCCTACCTCGTCGTCTGGGCGTGGCATGAACATCTCCAGGCCTCGGAGTTCCTCGGGCAGGCGCCGGATCCCCGGTTCATCCTGTTGGTGGATGAAGTGGAGACCCACCTCCATCCGCTGTGGCAGCGCCGCATCGTCGGATCGCTCATCCAGGTCATCGACGGCCTCGCGAGCGAGACGTCCGTCCAGACGTTCCTGACGACCCACTCCCCGTTGGTGCTGGCCTCCCTGGAGCCATTCTTCGACGAGGAGCAGGATGCTCTCTTCCTCTTCCAGCTCGAAAAAGAGCAGGTGCGCCTGCGGCATCTCCCCTGGGCGAAGCAGGGAGATGCGAACGACTGGCTGACGTCGCCTGTCATGGGGCTGGCCCAGGCGCGTGCCTGGGAGGCTGAACGCGCGGTGGAAGCCGCCGAGGCCTACATGCGAGGCGAGCGTGAGGGTTTGGGCACGCTGAAGGAAATCGACGCTGAACTGCGACGCCTGCTCCCGGAGCAGGATCCGTTCTGGCCCCGGTGGGTCGTCGCTCGCGATGGGGGAGGCGGCCGTGATCCGGTGCGTTCCAGGAAGCGAGCCTGAGGACTTCGACTCGAGGGTGAGAACGCCCGGACGCGGGTGGCTGCGCCGCAATCCGGAGTCCCCCAGCCGGCCGCCCGCGTACTGGCGGCGTTGCAATGCTCAACTCGCGGAGGCCTTCTTCGAGCGCTGTGCCTACACCGCGATGTATCTGGGCGCGCCAGGGACCGTCGATCACTTCATCCCCCTCGATGAAGATCGGCGGCTCGCCTACGAATGGACCAACTTCCGGTACTCCGCCGGATGGCTCAACAGCCGTAAACAGGCGCTTGTCTCCGAGCGCCTGATGGATCCCTTCGAAATCGAGGATGGTTGGTTCGCGCTCCTACTCCCATCGCTTCAACTCCAGGTCACGGAACGCTGCCCGCCGCAACTGCGAGAGCGGGCGGTTGAGACGTTGCGCCTCCTGGGGCTGGACCACGATGAGCGGGTGGTCCGGTATCGGAGGCAGTGGCTGGAGGAGTACGAGCGGCGGCGTGTGACGCTGGACTATCTGGAGGACAAGGCTCCGCTCGTGGCCCGCGCGGTGCGTGAGTGGGAGTCGCGCGAAGGCCGGCAGTGGTCCGCGGGCAGCAGCCAGATGGACCTGGCTCGTGCGGAAGCGTCGCCTGCCCCGAGAAAGCGGGCGTCTCGGTCCGGGGTCAGAAAGAAGAAGTCATGATGCTGCCTCACCTGGAAGTGATTCACGGCACTGTCGAGGGGATTGACCCTGGCGTGTCGAACACGCCGACGATCCAGCTTGCCCCGCGGGAGGGCGCGACTCTCGCGGTGACCGCCACGGCGGAGCAGGTGGAGCAGGCCGCTCACCTGCGAGAGGTCTCCGCGATGGTCGTCATGGGACCCACCCCTCGGCTCGTCTGGATTCGCGAGCAGGGCGCCGACGTGCCGGTTCCAAGCGCGGAGGAGCGTGACGCGCACGCCCTGCGGAAGTGGAGTGAACTGCTGCGGAGGCTGGCCCAATGAGCGACGCGCAGCCGTATGACCGGTTCTGCGGCCTGACCCGGCTCCAGGAGCTGCAGGCCAAGGGCATCGCCGCGCATGGCGGCAGGGGAGGGGTCCGTGATGCCCTGGGCCCTGGCGCGACCCTGGGAGCGGCCTGGACCGCGGAGGAGTACAGCGCCCCGCCGGAAGCGGTCCCGGGGCTGATGTTCGCCGTCTACCTGCTCTTCTACATCGCGACGAAGCAGGTCTTCGTGGACGGGAACAAGCGCATCTCCTGGCTCGCCATGTGCGAGGCCCTGGCGTGCATGGGCCTGGAGGTGGACGCTACGATCGATGAAGCGGAGACGCTGGTGATGGCCATCTCCAACAACCAGTTCAAGGACGTCGAGCCGGTATACCTCTGGGTCGTCGAACACCTGCGCGAGCTTCGCGTCGGCGCTTGAGGTCGGCATAGGCCGTGGGCATGGCATCCCTTCGTGGTTGTTGCTCCCTGCTGGCCCTGGGCCTGCTTCTCACCAGCACGGCCTGCCGGCGTTCCGAGGAGGAACAGGAGGCCATCCGGAAGCGTATCGACGCGCGGGTCCATGTGGCCGCGAACCAGGTCTGGGAGGGGCAGCTGTCCCAGGCCCAGACGCAGCTCGCCGCCATCCTCAAGGAGGCGCCCCAGCATCCTGGCGCGCTGATGGTCCAGACCTGTCTGCAACTGGAGCAGGGCGCCGAGGATGAGGCAGCCCGGACCGCGAGCCGCTTCCTGGAGACGGGCCCCGACAAACCGGACGCCATCATGCTCGTGGCGCTCGTCGAGCAGCGGCGCCGGACGCCCAAGCCCGGGTGGACCAAGGCGCTGAGCCAGGCGTGGAAGATCGCGGGACGCCCTTCCTTCGAGGACACCCGCTGGTATCCGGAGGTCGTCATGGACGCGAAGGATGCCGTCTCCGACGTGTGGGCTCGGACCGAGTCCGTGGAGTCGCGCCTCGTTGCCGTCCTGGCGGATGGCAAGGCCTCGGAGGCCCAGCAGCAGTGGCTGGTGGAGCATGTGTCCGAGATGAAGGAGCTGGATCTGCTCCTCTCCGCCCACGAGTATTTCAGTCATGCCGACGGACTGTCCGCGGACCAACGGAGACAAGCGCGCGAGGTGGTGCGACTCAAGCTCGAGGCGCACGGCGCTGGGGCGAGCGAGTCCCGCATCCCGCTGCTCCTGTTGATGGCGGATGTCTCGAAAGAGACGCCGCTCACCCACGAGGACATCGTGGCGGTGGATCGGATCGCCAGCTTGAAGCGCTATGGGAACGCTCCGCTGTCCCAGCTGTATGTGGATGCGGAGCGGCGCCTGGCGGCCACGGGCGCTTCCTCGCGAGCCGACAAGACCTTCATGGTGGCGGTCGCGAACCTGGTCGTGGATCCCTCCTCGGTGCTCACCCAACGGGCCGCGGCGACGAAGGACCGGCTCACCCCGGAGGACCAGGACCGACTGGGGAAGGCGTTGCTCACGTTGGGAGCGCGCATTCGGACAGGGGACACAGTGCTGGAGCGCTTCGTGGGCACGCGCATGATGGAGCAGGGCGCGGTCCTGGTGGGGAACGAGATGATGCGCGCCCAACTGGCCGAGGCCCTTGAGTCGATGCGCCCGGTCCTTCAATCCGCCCGGCAGATGCAGAGTGGAAGTTGGCCCCTGCCCACGCTCCAGCGCGAGTGGCTACAGGCCCAGGTCCAGAACGAGTGGGCTTTCTTGAGCAACATCGTCGCGCCTTGAGCACCCATCACCGGGCAAGCATCCGCCGGAGCCTGTCTGGAGACCCGCTAGGATGATGGGATGAAGCGGACTCCCTCGCGACTCCTGGCGTCGCTGTTCCTGGGCGGGTGGCTCTGTGCCTGCGCGTCCGTGCCGAAATCCTCCGCCACCCCGCGCGAACCTGTCGCCACGCGGCTCCAGCGGGCGGTGGACCACGCCTGGGCGAAGAAGCTGGACCTGGCACACGCGGAGATCGACGGAGTCCTGGAGGAGGAGCCGCTGTCCCGGTCGGCGTGGATCGTCCGGGCGTGTCTGTTCCTGCAAGCGGGGAAGCTGGATGCGGCGGCTCGGGTGGTGGAGCGCTTGCGTGAGCTGGCGCCCGGGGACCCGGAGCCGCGCGTGCTCGCGGCCCTCATCGACCAGCGCCGTCTTCAGCCGAAGGGGAGCTGGCTGGATGCCATGCGGCAGGCGTGGTTCGACGCGGGACGTCCCAGCTTCCACCACCATGACGACCGCACGGAGCTCGTCCCGGAGATGCAGAACGTCGTCGCCATCGTCTGGGCACGGACCGAGGACGTGGAGGACCGGTTCATCGCCATGCTGACGGGCTCGGTGTCCGAGGCGCAGGAACAGTGGATGATGGACCACCTCTCCGGACTGCGGAACCCGGTCCTGAGGCTCGCCGCGTTCGAATACTTCCACCGGAGCATCGGCCCGCGTGTGGTGGCGCAGGCGCGCAAGCGGGGGCGGGACCTCCTGCGGCCGGAGATGGTGGCGCTGGCCTCCCGGTCGGACCATTCCGACCTGCCGCTGTTGCTGCTGTTGGGCGAGACCTCCGAGCAGGCGCCGCTCACGCAGGACGAACTGCGGGAGCTGGAGCGGATCGCGGAGCTGCCCCAATACCGGGCGACGCGCATGGCCGGGCTGGGCGATAGCGCCCAGTGGCGCCTGGAGTCGCAAGGGGTCCGCTATCCCGATTGGCCGTTCTACTGGGCGGCCATGGGGACGCGGCTCCTGCACGGTCCCAGGCAGCTGCTGTCACGGCTGGAGGTGACGAAGGAGCGGCTGACGCCCGAGGAGCGGCTCCGGCTGGGGCATGCGCTGTGGAAGCTGGGCGGACACTTCCGGGAGGGCTCCACGACCTGGGAGGTCTGGAAGGGCTCCGAGTTGATGGAGCAGGGCGCCCAGTTGAAGGGAGACGAAGCCGGGCGCGCGTGGGCGGCGGCGGAGGTCAAACGCGACGAGCACGCGGTCATGACCTTCGACCAGTTCCGGTTCGAGCTGTGGCCCCTCCCGACCTTCCAGCGCGAGTGGGTGGAAGCGAGCCTGTATGACGAACAGCGGCTCGCGGAATCGTTCCTCGCACCTTGAGCGCTTAGAGCGTCACCAGCCCCATCCGCGCCGCGCGCACCACCGCCTCCGTGCGGCGCTGCACGCCCAGCTTGGCCAGCACCGCGTTCACATGAAACTTGGCGGTGTGCTCGCTGATGGCCAGCCGGTCCGCGATGGCCTTGTTCGACAGGCCCTCCGCCAGCAGCCCCAGCACCTCGCGCTCGCGCGGCGTCAGCGTGTCCGGGCCCGGGGCTCCCGTGGGCGCCGTGCTCCTGGGGGCGGCGCGCACGTGGGACAGGCCCGGCTCGAACACCGTGAGGCCTCGCGCGACCGCGTGCAGCGCGGCGCCCAGCATCCCCGGCGCCACGTCGCGGAACAGCAGGCCCTTCGCGCCCGCGCCCAGCGCCAACTCCCCCGCCGCCTCGTCCGCCACCAGCGCCAGCACCGGCGCGCCCAGGTCCGGCGCCGCGCCTTCCTCCAGCCGCAGGCCCGTGTCCCAGAGCACCACGTCGGGCGGCTCACCCCGCGCTGCCTCCAGCTCCTCCTGTGTGCCCGCCGCCACCACCGTCCAGGCCTCCGCTTGGTCGCTCAGCGCCCGTGCGAGCGCACCCCGGGCCAGGGGGTCCTCCGACACGAGCGCGAGCCTGGGCGATGACGAGGGCGCATCCAACATGAGCCCCTCATCCCTAACCGCGCCCGCCGCGTTCGCCACACCGCACGGCGCAGGACGCCTTTGCTTCCCTCTGGGCCGCGCCCCTGTGAAGAATCGTGAAGTCCTCCCGGGAGGGGTACGCAATGACGGTTCGGACGACGCGGTGGTGGGTGGCGGGGCTGCTCTTCGTGGCGAGCGCCCAGGCCGCCACGTCCCCCTTCACGAAGCGCGGCGATGAAATCGTCAACCTCGTGCGCACCCGCTACGTCGACGCGGCGAAGGGCGCCGCCTGGGCCGATGCGCACCAGGGCTACGCCGCCGACGCGAAGGACGTGGAGGACTTCACCCGGCGCACGAACGCGGCGCTCGCGGAGCTGAAGACCTCCCACACGGCCTACTACCCGAAGGAGAGCCCCGGCCACGCGGAGGTGACCTCCATCTTCCAGACCTTCCTCAAGAAGGAGGACATCGCGGCCACCGGCATCGGCGTGGACGTGCGGGAGACTCCGGAAGGCTTCTTCGTCCGCCACGTCTTCGCGGACGGCCCCGGCTCGAAGGCGGGTCTGCTGCGCGGGGACCGGCTCGTCACCGTGGAGGGCAAGCCCTTCCACCCCTGGTACGCCTTCACGAACCGCGCGGGCAAGGCCACGCGCCTCACCGTGGAGCGCGTGAAGGGCGCCGCGCCCCTGTCACTCACCGTCACGCCCCGTCGCATGAACCCGCGCAAGGAATGGCTCGCGGTCCAGAAGGCCAGTGGGCAGGTTGTGGAGCGCCAGGGCCGCCGCGTCGCCTACCAACACGTCTATGCGTGCGCGGGCGACGAGTACCAGCAGGCCTTGGAGGAGGCGCTCCAGGACACCTTCGCGGACGCGGACGCGCTCGTCATCGACTTCCGCGACGGCTGGGGCGGATGCAGCCCGGCCTTCATCAACCTCTTCAACCCCCAGGTCTCCCTCCTCGTCAACACCGGCCGCGATGGCAAGATGCGTCCCTACGCGCTGTCCTGGCGCAAGCCGGTGGTGCTGCTCGTCAACGGCAACTCGCGCAGCGGCAAGGAGCTGGTGGCCTTCGCGATGAAGCGCCACCGGCTGGCGACGCTCGTGGGCGAGCGGACCGCGGGCGCGGTGCTGGCCGGCGGGCCGCAGGAGCTGTCCAACGGGGACCTGCTCTACCTCGCCGTCATGGACGTGACCGTGGACGGCGAGCGGCTGGAGGGCGTGGGTGTCCCCGTGGACGTGGAGGTCCCGGACGCGCTGCCGTACGCGGCCGGCGACGACCCGCAGAAGGAGCGGGCGCTGGACGTGGCCGCCTCCCAGGTGAAGGGCTGAAGGCCTTCAGCGCAGCGTGACGCCGTGCCCCAGCGCGTCCGGGTCCAGGGTCAGCCGCGAGCCCTCGTACCGGCCGCCGCCCTGGAACGGGTGGTTCGCGATGAACAGCGGCGTGTCCAGGTCCGCGTAGCTGAAGCCGCCCAGCCCCGCCGCCAGGTGCGCGGACGCGGTCATCGCGAGCACGCTCTCCACCATGCCGCCCACCATCAGCTCCAGCCCCGCCGCTCGGGCGAGGCTCCACATCGTCACCGCGTCCACCATCCCGCACTTCATCGTCTTGATGTTGATGCCGTGGCACGCGTTCTCACGGATGAGCCGCAGCACGTCCTTCACCGAGCGCGCCGACTCGTCCGCGCACACGGAGACCCGCGAGCGGCGCGTCACCTCCGCGAGCCCCGCGACGTCGGCCACCGGCTGCTCGAACAGCGACAGCGGCACCTCCGCGCGCTCCAGCTCCTTGAGGAACGCCAGCGCCTCCGCCACGTCATAGCCCCCGTTCGCGTCCGCGATGAGCCGCGCCTTCGGGGCCTCCTGGTGGATGGCCACGAGCCGCGCCGCGTCCGCGTCCGGGTCCAGCGCGCCGACCTTCACCTTCACCGTGTCGATGCCCCGCCCCAGGATGGCTCGCGTCGACGCCACCGCGTGCGTCACGTCTCCGGCGGTGACCGTCATGTCGATGTCCAGCGACGTCCCCGCCCCGCCGAAGAAGGCGTACATCGGGATGCGGTGGTGCCGCGTGAGCGCGTCCAGGAGCGCGATCTCCACGCCACACCGCGCGGCCGGCGCCAGCGCCAGCGCATCCCCCAGCGCCTCCGACGCCGGCCGCCACTCCTGGGCGTCGCGGCCCACGAGCAGCTCGCGCACCGGCTCCAAGGAAGCGAGCGTGCTGACCTGCGTCTCTCCGCTTACCGCGGTGAAGGGCGCCGCCTCGCCCAACCCCACGGTGCCGTCCGCGAGCGTCACGCGCACGAGCACGTTCTCCGCCGCCAGCTGCGCGCCGGTGGCGATGGCGAAGGGCTCCGTCAGGGACAGGTGCAGCGGTTCGAACGCGACGTGCGTGATGAGGGTAGGGCGCATGGGCAGGCACGAGTGTGGCCGACGTTCCGGTCCAGAGGGGAGTCTTTCCTTTCCTTCCGGCTTTCACTCTCACGTGTCTGTAATTCGAGAAGGTTAAGAAAGATACGAAGACTGGGGCTGGCTTGAGCCGCCGTGCGATTCGTGGCGACATGCGGGCTTCCCGGGGGTTGGGCGGTACCTGGGCCGCGAGGAGCCGGATGTCCGCGACCGATACGACCGTGGCCCTTCCGCTCCCGGATGCATTCCTGGCCGCGTTGGAAGAGGCCGAGCGCGAGCACCCCGAGGCGTGCATGGTGCTGCGCGCCGTGCGCTCGCCGGGCGGCGCCATCCTGGACTTCGAGTGGCTGTGGGCGAACCCCGCCGCGGCGCGTGCGCTGGGCCGGGGGCCGGAGTACCTGCGCGGCCGGCGCCTGGGCGAGGTGTCCGCGAAGGGGGGCATCGCCGGCCGCCTGGACCTGTTGCGCCAGGTGGTGGAGTCCGGCCGGCCGCACGCGGACCACTTCACCGAAGGGGAGGTGCTGCTGCAGGGCACGGCGGTGCCGCTGCGGGACGGGGTGCTGTTACGCCTCCGTGACATCACCAGCGCCCAGCGGGTGGAGGAGGGGCTGCGCGAGACGCTGGACTGGGTGCGCGACGTGCTGGAGAGCATGCCGGACGCCTTCTTCACCGTGGACACGGACTGGCGCCTCACCTACGTGAACCGCAACGCCGCCGCGCTCACCGGCCGCCCCCAGGAGGAGCTCTTCCGCCGCGTGCTATGGGAGGCGTGCCCGGAGCTGTGCGGCACCCCGTTCGAGCGCACGATGCGCGAGGTGGCCGCCGAGGAGAGCTACCGCCTCTTCGAGCTGCGCACCGGCAGGGACCGCTGGCACGAGGTGCACGCCTGGTCCAGCGGCCGCAACATCTCCACCTACGCGCGCGACATCACCGACAAGAAGCGCGTGCAGGCGGAGCGCGACGCGCTGCTCACCCGCGAGCACTCCGGCCGCCTGGAGGCGGAGGCCCTGGCCCAGCGCCGCACGCACGAGCTGATGGCCGCGCGCGAGCGGCTGGTGCAGTCGGAGAAGCTGGCCATGGCGGGCCAGCTGGCAGCGGGCGTGGGCCACGAAATCAACAACCCCCTGTCCTACGTCGCCGGCAACCTCCAGTTCGCGGTGGAGCAGCTCACGCCGCTCGCCCGTCGCCCGGAGCTCCAGGACGCGGTGGGCGAGGCGCTGGAGGCGCTGCGCGAGGCGAAGGAGGGCGCGGAGCGGATCCGCGTCATCGTGCGCGACCTGCAGACCTTCGCCCGCGCGGACGAGCTGCGCCTGGGGCCCGTGGACGTGCACACGGCGCTGGAGTTCGGCATCTCCATGGCGATGACCCACCTGCGAAGCCGCGCCCAGGTGGAGCGCCACTACGGCCAGGTGCCGCCCGCGCTGGCGCACGAGGCGCGCCTGGGGCAGGTGTTCCTCCACCTGCTCATCAACGCCGCGCACGCCATCCCCGCCGGCGCCTTCGACCGGCACAGCGTGACGCTCACCACCCGCCGCGAGGGCGCGTGGGTGCTGGCGGAGGTGTCCGACACCGGCCTGGGCATGACGCCGGAGGTGCTCCAGCGCGCCTTCGAGCCGTTCTTCACCACGCGCCCCGTGGGGGAGGGCAGCGGCCTGGGGCTGTCCATCTGCCTGGGGCTCGTGCGCAGCATGCACGGCGAATTGACGGCCACCAGCATCCCCGGCCTGGGCAGCACCTTCCAGGTGCGGCTGCCCGTCTCGGAGCCCATCGTGCACCCGGGCGTCCCCGCGGTGCGCACGGACGACGGGCCCTTGCGCAAGCGCGTGCTGGTGGTGGACGACGAGCCGCAGCTCACCTCGGTGCTCCGGCGCATCCTCGGCCGGCAGCATGACGTGGTGGTGGCGCACAGCGGCCGGGAGGCGCTGACGCTGCTGGAGCAGGACGACGCCTTCGACCGCGTCTTCTGCGACCTGATGATGGCGGACCTCACCGGCATGGACGTGCACGCGGAGCTGTCGCGGCGCCGGCCGGAGCTCCTGTCGCGCTTCGTGTTCATGACGGGCGGCAGCTTCACGGAGCGCGCCCGCGCCTTCCTCCAGGCCGTGCCGCTGCCGCGCATCGAGAAGCCCTTCGAGCCGGGCCTCCTGCACTCGCTGGTGGAGTCCTCGCCGCCGCGCGCCGGTCAGCGCGGCGGCGAGAGTGGGGGCGCTACAGCTTCACCTCGTCGCGCTCCGGGCGGGTGATGAACGCGGTGCTCGGGTTCGCGGGGTCGGCCAGCCGCTTCAGCAGGCTGTCCATGCCGTTGGAGCGCGCGAAGGCCATCTCGTTCTTCGTCACGCCCACCAGCGTGAGCAGCTCCACCTGGCCGCTGGGCAGGGTGAAGTGGCTGGGGCGGTTGGCGTCCTTCACGAACACGAAGCCGGCGAGCTTCGTTTCACTGCCGGTGAGCGTGCCGTCCACCGGGTAGCGGTGGCCCATGGCGAACAGCCGCGCGCACACGAGGTTGTAGGCCATCATGTCCAGGAGGCGCAGCACCGGCCAGCGCTCCTCCTCGGGCGTGTGGATGACCATCTCGTAGCCCAGGCCGCTCCTGGCGTCGTCCGCCAGGTCCTCGCCGGGGGCCACCGTGAAGGGGTTGGACAGGCCGCTGGTCACGTAGGTCCAGTACGGGTGCTCCGGACTGGGAGGCGCCACGCGCACGCCCATGGGCAGCCAGTTCGGATCCATCTCCGTGCCCTGGGCCAGCTCGCTCTCCAGCCACCCCTCCAGCACGCCGGTGCCCTCCAGGAGGTCTACCTCCTCACGGATGGCGCCGAACAGCTTGGGGTACTCCACCTCGTCGCGGTCCGCCCAGCAGTCTTCGTACCACTGGATGAAGTCTTCCTCTGTCTCCGGGACTTTCATGAGGGCGGACTCTAGAGGTTCACCCCGATTTCACAACTTGAACCGAGCGCGGATGCCCACCGGCCGGTGGGCTGGCGGACAGACGTTCAGGTTTTCAGGTTCCGGTGGACCCTCTGGCTCCGGTTGACCCAGGGGTTCCCCACGGTTTGAGGCCGCAGATGCGCTCCGCCTCTTCCACGGCGGGTGCCAGCCGCGCGTGCTCCATGCGCAGGAAGCTCCGCACGGCCTTGTCCAGGCGTTTGTCGAAAATCAGGTGGGCGCTGTGCACGGCGGTGGGCTCGAAGCCGCGAGACACCTTGTGTTCGCCGCCGGCACCGGGCTCGAAGACCTTGCGGCCCGAGCGGATGCAGTCGTCCACGGAGTGATACAGGCAGACGTTGAAGTGCAGGAAGGGGTGCTCCTCCGTGCAGCCCCAGTAGCGGCCGTAGAGCCGCTCCGGCGTGGCCAGGTTGAAGGCCCCGGCGATGACCTGCCCGTCCTTCACCGCCTCCACCATCTCCACGGCGTCGGGCAGGTCGCGGAAGACGCGCTCGAAGAAGCCCGGGGTGAGCTGCACCTGGCCCCAGGCGTGGCGCTCGCAGGTGGACGTGTAGAAGGTATAGGCGCGTTGGGCGTGCTCTTGCGTCAGGTCCGCGCCGCGCACGGTGCGCACCTGGATGCCCTGCGTGGCCGCGGCGGCGCGCTCGCGCTTGAGCTGGTTGCGGCGCTTGGAGTCGAAGCGGGCCAGGTAGTCTTCGTAGCCCTGGTAGCCCGGGTTCTTCCAATGGAACTGGAGGGTAATCCGGCGCGCGAGCCCGGCCTCCTCCAGGAAGTCCGCCTCTTCATCCGTGGGGTAGAGCACGTGCACGCCGGAGCAGTCCTGCGCCTGCGCGGTCTCCACGGCGGCCTGGAGGAGCGCTCGGCGCAGAAGCGCGGCGTCTTCTCCGGGGGCGGTGAGGAAGCGCGGCACGGTGGCGGGGGACAGGGGGCCGCCCACGAGCAGCTTCGGGTAGTACTCCACGCCCAGCTGGGCGGCGGCGTTGGCCCAGCCGAAGTCGTAGATGTACTCGCCCATGCTGTGGAACTTGAGGTAGGCGGGCGCGGCGGCGACCAGCTTCTTGCCCCGCCACAGTGTCAGGTGGTGCGGGGCCCAGCCGGTGTCCTCGGTGGCGCTGCCGCTCTCCTCCATGGCGGACAGCCACGCGTGGCGCACGAAGGGGGGCGCGCCGTCGGCGACCAGGGCATCCCATTGGGCGGCCGGGACATCGCGGATGGCATCGAGAATGCGGACCTTGAGCGGGGTGTCGGCGGGCACGGGAGCAGTCTTAACGCGGGCCTGTTCCCTTCGCTCCCGTTCGTCCCGCTGGAGGGCATCCGGGCGAGGGGGCCCGGGGCCGCTCAGGAGGCCTTCTTGCGGGGCGGCGCCTTGGTGCGGGCGCTCATCACGCGGGCCACGTTGTCCTCGATCCAGGTGGTCAGCGCCTCCACGTGGACGGCCACCTCTTCGCCCAGGGGCGTGAGGCTGTAGTCCACGTGGGGGGGAATCACGGGGTGGGCTTCCCGGTGCACGAAGCCGTCCTGTTCCAGGGCCTGGAGCGTCTGGGCGAGCATCTTCTCGCTCACCCCGCCCACCTTGCGGCGCAGCTCGCTGAAGCGGTGGGTGCCTTCCTCCTTGAGCGCGACGAGCACCAGCACGCCCCACTGGCTGGTGACGTGCTCCAGGACGCCGCGCGAGGGACACGCCGCCGCGTACAGGTCCCCGCGCTGCTTCACCTTCTCCAGCAATGGACTGCCCTTGCTTGCCTTCATGATGGGACACTTACCACGAGGTGCGTACTTACGAAAAGTGAGTACCCCCGTTACGGTAAGCCCCAGTTCGATTTCGCGCCTGGAGCGCGGGAAGGAAGGGCGGAGCCATGTTCGTGGTCACGGGAGCGACGGGGAAGCTGGGCCAGTTCGTCGTGGAGGGGGTGCTGAAGAAGGTGCCGGCGGACCAGGTGGCGGTGGCGGTGCGTAATCCGGACAAGGCGAAGGCCTGGGCCGCGCGCGGCGTGCAGGTGCGCAAGGTGGACTACGACCGCCCGGAGACGTTGAACGGGGCGTTCGGGAAGGGGGACACGGTGCTGCTCATCTCCGCGAACGAGGTGGGGAAGCGCTTCCCGCAGCACTCGGTGGTGATTGAAGCGGCGAAGAAGGCGGGCGTGAAGCTGCTGGCCTACACGAGCATCCTGTTCGCGGACCGCAGCGGCCTGTCGCTGGCGGGGGAGCACAAGGCGACGGAGGAGGCCATCCGCGCGTCGGGCATCCCGTACGTGTTCCTGCGCAACGGCTGGTACGTGGAGAACTACACGGAGCACGTGGGGCCGGCGCTCCAGTACGGCGTGGTGCAGGGCAGCGCGAAGGAGGGCCGGGTGGCCACGGCGACGCGTCAGGAGTACGCGGACGCGGCGGTGGCGGTGCTGACGGGCACGGGCCACGAGAACCAGGTGTACGAGCTGGCGGGAGACGCGAGCTTCACGCTGCCGGAGTACGTGGCGGAGCTGTCGCGCCAGTCGGGCAAGCCGGTGAAGTACGTGGACCTGCCGGTGGCGGAGTTCTCCGCGGCGCTCCAGCAGGTGGGCGTGCCCAAGCCCTTCGCGGACACGCTGGCGGACGCGGACGCGGGCCTGTCGCGCGGGGAGCTGAACGACACCAGCCGCACGCTGAGCCGCCTTATCGGCCGGCCCACTGCGCCGTTCGGGAACGCCATTGGCGCGGCGCTGAAGCAGGGCTGAGTTTTGGGCGGCGCCCTCTGGCCCGCGAGGTCACCTCGCGGGTCAGGCTTCCTCGTCGGGTAGAAGCGCGCGGAGTAACTCGTCGTCAGGCCCGAGCGGTTGCCAGCCGGGCGGTGGCGGATGGGCGAGGAGCGCATCGCCGGCCCGGTCCACGCGCTCCTTGTGCGTTTCTGGGGCGTAGGCGAACCACGTCCCGAGCCCCAGGGCCACCTCTCCTCGGCTTACGTCGTCCAGCGCCCCCGGCCAACCATTTGGGAACCTCTCGGCCAACTCGCGCACGAGGACGTCACGAACCAAACGCGTGACTTGCTTGCGTTGCTGCGCCTCGTACAGCAAGCCGCTTAGGACCTGCACGGCAGCAACGTCGCTGCCAAGCTCGTCGGCCAGCGCGTATAGCGGGACAGCAGGGCGTGCTTCGGCAAAAGCGATGAGGGAGTCAAAGCCCCGTTCACGAGCCCTCTCGTACAAGCGCGCCTTGATGTTGCCCCGCCAGGCTTCTCCGCCACTCATCGGCTTCTTCCGGAGGTGAAGCTCATCGGGATTCTGTAGTCCCGCATACGCATCGCGACTTCCTTCAAGATCTCATTCCGCATCAATTTTCGGCCGGCCTTCATCTCGGCTTTGAACAGTACCTCCATCATCATCCGGTTCCACTCACCGGGCCACATGCGCCCCAGCTTCCAGTTTCCCCCACCGTGAATCGCCTCGTGGTGGGCCTGCTCCAACCGGACGCAAAACTGGTCGATGTCCATGTCGCCCTTGAAGCCGCGCTGCTCGAACCACTCGCGGTGCTCTTGCGGCAGCACATGGTGCTTCGGAGCGTCCGCCATGCCCGCCCCCGCTCTGCCCGTCACCTGCATGCCGCGCACTTCCGGGCTGTCCCCCAGCGCGTCGCGTACACCCTTGGGCAGGTCCTGATGCGCCTGGGCCATCATGACCTGTCCGCTCTGAATGAGGACGGCTGCGCTGACGGCGGGAACGGAGATGACGCCCGCCTGCACGAGCCTTCGCATCATCTCTACCCACTCGGCGGAGACCACCATCCGCGAGCCCATCATGACCCCACCCGAGCCCATCACGAGGCCCAGGCCGAGTGTCGCGGGGGCCGAGGGCGGCACCCGTGGCATGGCCATCTTCATCGTGGAAATCATGGTGACCATCTCCACCGCCTGCATTGCCGCGATGACCTGCCCGCCGAACTTCATGGTCGCGCGGGTTTCCCGCTGGAGCGTGTCGAACTCGCGGGTCAGCTTCCCCATCAACTCGGGCATCGCGGTCGTCGCCGCCTCCACGCGCTCCGGGTCCAGTGAAGCCAGGTCCGTCAGCGTGGGCTCCATCAGCCCCTGCACGCGATGCAGGTCCGTGAAGAGCTTCTCGACGCTGCACATCGGGCAATTGCGAAGCACGGCGTCCGCGAGGTGGAGGACGTCCACCCATGTGGCCAGCAGGAGTGTCCCGAATTGAGCCGCCTGGAGCTTCGGCCCTGTCAGACGCAGGAGGCCCAGCTCCATGTCCGTGTCGCCAACCTCCGAGGCCGCATCCGTCAACGCGGTGGCGCTCCCCAGCGCGTCATGAAGCCACGTCACCTGGTTGGAGCCCTGGTCGAGGTAACGCGTGAAGACGCCGGTGAGGCTCCAGCCCCAAGGGTCTGGAGGACGGGCCGCCAGCTTGGTGAACGCGGCCTCGACGCCGCGCAGGGAGCCTTTCACTTCGTCCGTGGCGTCGAGGACTGCCTGACGCGTCGATGCAGCGCTCCGGGCCCCGCCCCCAACAGCGCCCTTTCTGCTGCCGACTCCCACTGCTGTCACGTCGTCACGCGGCGGCTGGCGACGCAGGAGCCGCTGCTCAGACCCGGAGAAGGCGCGTGGGACGGAGTCCCAGGCGCGCGGGGGCTCATCGTTCGGAACATCCTCCCACGCGGGCGAGCGGGCCTCACGCGGCGCGTAGCTCAAGCTTCGGCCACGCCCAGGCGCCTGCGACACGGAGGCGCATCCCGTGGCCAGCAGCACCAGGGCCAGCAACAGGGCATCAGCGCGCATTGTCCACCCCTAAGCCCACTGACCTGAAAGCACCCGGACGCAGTGCCCCGTCAACGTTCGGGAACAGCCGCGTGCCGCCTGTGGCCACCAGTTGGATGAAGCCTTCCGCCACCTGCGCGCGGAAGGAACGCGAGCGGCGCCACCTCCAGCCGTGCCAGTGAGGGCCAGGATCGGGAGGGTCCCTTGGGGACTGAAGCCCCGGAGTCAGGCGAAGCCGTCGCCGCTCCTCGCCTGGCAAGGTGCCCCAGCCACAGCACAGCCCACCAGCGGTTGCCCCTCACTCACGCCTCCTGACTGCACTCCGGTGCGGCGTGCAGAGCCCGGTCATAACCGCCAGGCCCGACACGTTGGCCGGGACCGGACGATGCGTGCCCCAGAAGGCATGGAGAGAGGCGAGGACACTGCGGCCATGGTGGGGCGCTCACCCTTTCAGCCAGAAGTAGGTGCTGGCGCTGGTGAGCGCCTTCTCCAGGAAGTCGCTGAAGGAGACGGCGAACTGGGCGAGCGTGGCGGGAGGAGATTTCGGCCAGCAGCCGTTGCATGTTCGTGGACGTCACCGGTGCATACGTGTCCGGTCCGGAAGATTGGCGTGGAACGGGCGGCTTGGGTAGGGTCCAGGTTCGATGCGTAACGTCCTACCTGGCTGGTTCGTTGTCCTGTTCGCCCTCGTGGCCACACCTGCCCTGGCGGGGCCGAGAGAGAGGGCTCAGGTCCGGACCCTGGTGCTGTCGGAGCACCCGGACGACGCGGCTCATCGCATCCACGTGGCGGGGCAGATCGTCACGGTGCTCCGGTTCGAGCAACCCTGCGACCCTCTGAAGACGAAGCTGCTCGGGTGGGAGGGACGCTTCGAGCCGCTGGTGGTCGCGGGGAAGCGCGTGGTGATTGAACCCCTCCGCGCCCTCGGGCCGGATGAGAGCGTTCCCCTGCTCGTGACGCTCGCGGATGGGACCGCGATGTCGTTCCTGCTGCGGCCGCCTTTCACGGAGGAGGGCGGCTGGACGGATCAGCAGGTAGACGTCTTCAAGGACCGGGAGAGCTATCAGGCCCTGGTCTCCGTCCTGACACGCACGCTCAGGGCGAAGAGCGAGTTGGAAGAGGAGAACGCGCGGCTGCGTGAAGAGGAGACCTCCGCGGACCACGCCTTGGCGGCGCTGCTGGTGTCGGGAGCGGGGGCGCAAACGCCGTTCAAGCGGCAGCACACGTGGCGTGGATATGACGTGGATGCCCAGATCTCGATGACGGTCTATTCGGGTAAGGGCAAGGCGGCGGTCATGCTCAGCGTGATGAATCAGAGTGAGAGTCGGACCTGGCACTTGTCCCAGACGAAGCTCTTCGCGTCATCCAGTCGCTCGCCGAGGACCGTGGCCATCCGGGCTCAACGCGAGTCGATCGCCGCAGGCCAGAAAGGTGCCATCGCGTTCGTGGTGGACCGCAGTGCATTCCTCAACCCAGAGGGAAAGTTCGAGGAGCTGGCGCTGGAGGTCTACCAGCACGATGGGCGCCTCCAGGCCTCTGTGCGGCTGGACCCCCAATTGGTGCGTGAGTAAGAGCCGGGCAATGGTCTCCAGGAAGCTCGAACGCGTGTGTTGCCTTGCCTTGTCGGTACTGGCCTCGGGATGCGCGGGCTCGACAATGGGACGGGTGTCGCTTCGATCTGATGGGACTCCAGGACCCGAGCGGTGCTCGGAAGAAGCGCTTGAAGCGATGCGCTATCTGCGTCTGGCGGTGGGAGCCGGCGCGCTCGTCGAGTTCGATGTGAACCAGGGCGACGCCGAACCCACCACGCTGTACGAGGGCCGGGTCGAGAGCATGCTGTTGAGTGACCTGGGGCCGCTGGACTCGCCCACTCGGCTCTATGGCTACGTGTGGACAAGCGGGCCGCAGGTGGTCATCCGCTACTACGAGGCGCGCCCCCCGGATTCGGCGGCGCGGGTTCCCATCTGTGCGGTGGTTCGCATGGCCCAGGGACAGATGCTGAAGTTGTCCGGCTCTCTCCCGGGAACCGCCGTCATCAAGTACTCACGAGGCGGCGTCTTTATCGTGGACAAGTTCCTCTAAGGTCCACGGGATGGCTTCCAGGACGTTTGAGTTCGCGTGCGGTCTCTTCTGCATGGCCCTGATCACGGGTTGCGCTGGTACCGCGACAGGGAAGGTGAGTCTGCGGTCCGACGGAACTCCTGGGCCCGAGAAATGCCCGGAAGAGGCGCTCAAGGCAATGCGCTATCTGCGATTGGGCGTGGGGGACGGTGCGACCGTCGAATTCGATGTGAACCAGATGCATGGCCGGTCCATCACGTTGCACGAAGGGAGTGTCGAGAGTGTGTTGAACGACGACCTGGGGACGCTGGAGGCACCGGCGCGTCTCTATGGATATGTCTGGACGAGCGGACCCCAGGCAGTCATCCGCTATTTCGAGGCACTTCCACCGGGTGCATCACAGCGGGTGCCCATCTGTGCGGTGGCGCGGACGGCCAAGGGACAGATGAGGAAGCTCCCTGGCTCAGCCCCCGGAACCGCCGTCCTTGAGTTCTCCGGCGGGGGCGTCTTCATCGTGGACGAGTTCCTCTAAGTCGTCGGACAGGAGTCCGGTTCCCGGGGATGAGAAAGCGAGAGACCTGCTGGGCCTCCCCGGCGGCTGCGCTTCGCTCAAACTTGTCCGACAGTCGGACAGGTTTGGGACCGCACCGGGCCGGGAGGTGTAGAGCAGGGGGGCCGGGGGCTTGGAATGCTCCCTGCTACAATCAACACGGAGGCAGCCATGATCGTCATCACGGGAGCCACGGGCCGGTTGGGCCGCTTCGTCATCGAGGGCCTGTTGAAGCAGGTCCCCGCGAACCAGGTCGCGGTCGCGGTGCGCAATCCGGACAAGGCCTCGGAGTGGGCCGCGCGTGGCGTGCAGGTACGTAAGGCGGACTACAGCCGCCCGGAGACGTGGGACGGCGTGTGCTCCAGCGGGGATACGGTCCTGCTCATCTCCTCCAGTGAGGTGGGCCAGCGGCGCAAGCAGCATCAGACCGTGGTGGACGCGGCGAAGAAGGCCGGCGTGAAGCTGCTGGCCTACACGAGCATCCTGCACGCGGACACGTCGCGGATGATTCTGGCAGGCGAGCACCTGTTCACGGAGGAGGCCATCCGCGCGTCAGGGCTTCCGTTCGTGTTCCTGCGGCACGGCTGGTACCTGGAGAACTACACGGAGGCCGCGAAGCGCACGCTGGATCAGGGCGTGCTCCGGGGCTGCGCGAAGGACGGCCGCGTCGCTCCTGCCACCCGCCAGGACTACGCGGACGCCGCTGTCGCCGTGCTCACCGGCACGGGCCATGAGAACCAGGTGTATGAGCTCGCGAGCGACACCGGCTTCACGCTGGAGGAGTACGCAGCGGAGCTGTCACGCCAGTCCGGCAGGACGGTGCCCTATCAGGACCTGCCGCCCGCGGAGTTCGCCGCCGCGCTCATGCAGGCGGGGCTGCCCAAGGGCTACGCCGACGTGCTGGCGAACTCGGACGAAGGCATCGCCCGAGGCGACCTGAATGATACGAGCCGCACGCTGAGCCGTCTCATCGGCCGGCCCACCACGACGCTGGCCGCGGCGCTCCAGCAGGCCTGAGAAACACCACGAGGGAGCAGTCCCTGACGGACGGCTCCCCCGCGTTGCTTCACGTCTGTGCCGAAACTCAGGCCGCCTGCGCTCCGGCGCCACCCTGGCGGGCCACTTCACGCGGCTCCGGGTACACGGCGCGCTGGGGCGTGGTGATGCGGATGACGCCCAGCTTGGACAGCACGCGCATCACCTGCCACGTGGGGTCGATTTCGAAGGCGCGCGCCGCGAAGTTCGGGCTGCTGCCGTACTTGTGGTGGTTGTTCTGGAACAGCTCACCCATGCACAGCACGTCCACCGGCAGCGTGTTGCGCGACTTGTCGGCGCCCTTGAAGTTCCGGTAGCCGTACTTGTGCCCGCACCAGTTCACGATGGCGCCGTGCACCGGCCCCATCACGAAGTGCACCGGCAACAGCAGGAACATCCAGGGCGACGTCGCGAACGTCGCGTAGAACGCCGTGTACAGCGCCACCCACCCCAGCACCGCGAACCAGGACTGGCCCAGCGTCTCGTCCACGAGCTTCCACTCCGGATAGCCACCTTCGAAGCGGGGCTCCGGCTGGATCTTCCGCGTCAGGATGCCTGTGTAGCGCTCCTTCGTGTGCCACATCATCCGCATCACGTCCTTGAAGTAGTGCGGCGAGTGCGGGTCGTTCTCCGTGTCCGAGTACGCGTGGTGCTCACGGTGCAGGATGGCGTAGGCCCGCGGCGACAGGTACGACGAGCCCTGCACCAGGTAGGTGAGCAGGTGCATCACCTTCTCCGTGCGCGGACCCATGCTGTACATGCGGTGCGCCGCGTAACGGTGCTGGAAGAAGCTCTGGAAGAAGACGCAGAGCAGCCAGTGACTGATGAAGAAGATGATGATGGCCATGACTCTCCCGTGATGACAGACACAGGGCTAACACCCCCGCTGTCATGGCAATGTCAGCGCTCCCCACGTCACCGGCACCGACCTGGCCCCACCGTCCCGTCCCGGACGCACGCCATTGAGCGTCCCATTCCGCTGCCTGTCCGCTGGTGGATAAGGCCCGGTGCGGCCACCCATTCGCCCCCGTCCCTCGTGTCGCACCGCGACGTTGCGGGCCGTCCCGAGGGAGGGCAGAAGGGCACGCGGCGCGTCACCCCGGGCTTCACTCCCCTTGCGCCCAGGAGCCTCCACCGTGGATCGGGCAACCCTCGTCGGACTGGACAAGCAGCACGTCTGGCACCCCTACACCGCCATGGAGCAGTACATCGCGAAGACGGACCCCCTGGTCATCGTCCGCGCGGAGGGCGTCTGGCTCCATGACGCGGACGGACGGCGCTACCTGGACGCCAACGGCTCGTGGTGGGTGTCCACCCTGGGACACCGCCACCCGCGCCTCGTGCACGCACTCACCGAGCAACTGGGCAGCCTGGCCCACGTCTCGCTCGCGGGCATCACGCACGGCCCCGCGGCCCTGCTGGGCGCGGAGCTGACCGCGCTGGCCCCGGGCGCGGACCGGGCGGACGTGCCCTCGGAGCAGAAGCTGTCGCGCGTCTTCTATTCGGACAACGGCAGCACCGCGGTGGAGGTGGCCATCAAGATGGCCGCGCAGTACTGGGCGCAGAACGGCCGCCCCCGCCGCACCCGCTTCATCACCCTGACCGGCGCCTTCCACGGCGAGACGATTGGCGCCACCAGCGTGGGTGGCGTGCACGAGTTCCGCGACGTGTTCGGCCCGCTCCTCTTCGACGTGGTGCACGTGCCGTCCCCCGCTGAACCCGACGGCCACGCGCGCGCCCTGGCACAGGTGAAGGCCGCGCTCGCGGCGGATCCGGACGGCATCGCCGGTGTCATCCTGGAGCCCGTGCTCCAGGGCGCGGCGGGCATGTGGATGTCGTCGCCGGACTTCGTGCGCGAGGTGCGCGAGGCCACCCGCGCGGTGGACACCTTCCTCATCGCCGACGAGGTCTTCACCGGCATGGGCCGCACCGGCGCTCGCTTCGCGGTGGACCTGGCTGGCGTGGTGCCGGACCTCCTGTGCCTGGCCAAGGCGCTCAGCGGGGGCATGCTGCCCTTCGCCGCCACGCTCGCGTCGGAGCGCATCTTCCAGGGCTTCCTGGGGGCGAAGGACCGGGCGCTGTATTACGGGCACTCGTATTGCGGCAACCCGCTGGGCGCGGCCGTGGCGCGCGAGGTGCTGGCCGTGTACCGCGACGAGGACGTGCTGGGGCAGGTGCAGCGCAAGGCGCCGCGTGTGAAGGCCGCCTTCGAGCGCATGGCCGCCACCCTCCCCGGGCTCGTGCGCCCGCGCGCGGTGGGCATGGTGGGCGCGGTGGACCTGGGCGGCGGAGGCTACTTCGCGGACAGCGGCTGGCGTGTCTACGAGGCCGCTCGCCGCCGTGGCCTGTACCTGCGCCCCATGGGCAACACCGTCTACATCGCGCCCGCGCTCAACATCCCGGACGCGGACCTGGACCTGCTGCTTCAGGGCGTGGAGGACAGCCTGCGCGAGGTGGCGGCGGGCTGAGCCGTCCCTCCCGGGGGGCGGAGTGGCGGAGCGCTGCGTCCGTACCCGCCCACCAGCGCGTGCCGGGCAGCCCCCTCCTGCCCTCTGGTGCTGCGAGGCCGTCACCGTGCGCATCCGTTGAGTCAGGCGCCGTGCCGGTGCCGGCTCTTGAGGAGGGAACCGCCGTGACACTCGAAACCCACCGTCCGCAGACAGGCCCCGGCCTGCCCGCCGGGCTGACGCCGGACAGCGTGGAGCTGTTCCGGGCACAGCTGCGCGGCGCGCTCATCCAGCCGGGCGACGCCGACTACGCGGAGGCGTGCCAGCTGTACAACGCGATGATCCACAAGCGCCCGGCCATGGTGGCCCGGTGCGCGGACGTGGCGGATGTCATCGCCGCGGTGGCCCTGGCCCGCGAGCGCAAGCTGCCCCTGGCCGTGCGCGGCGGCGGCCACAACGGCGGCGGATTGGGGCTGGTGGATGACGGACTGGTCATCGACCTGTCTCGCATGCGCGGCGTGCGCGTGGACCCCGAGGCCCGCACGGTGCGCGTCTCCGGCGGCGCCGTCTGGGGGGACGTGGACCACGCCACCCATGCCTTCGGGCTCGCGGTGCCCTCCGGCATCATCTCCACCACGGGCGTGGCCGGGCTCACGCTGGGCGGCGGCCTGGGGCACCTCACGCGCCGCTTCGGGCTCACCATCGACAACCTGCTCGCCGTGGACATGGTGCTCGCGGACGGCCGCTTCGTCACCGCGAACGAGGAGCGGCACCCGGACCTGTTCTGGGCGGTGCGCGGCGGCGGCGGCAACTTCGGCGTGGTGACGTCGTTCCTCTTCCGCGCCAACCCCGTGGACATCGTCATCGGTGGCCCCACGCTCTGGCCCCTGGACCGCGCGGCGGAGGTGATGCGCTGGTATCGCGAGTTCCTCCCGGCCGCGCCGGAGGACCTCACCGGCTTCTTCGCCTTCATCACCGTGCCGCCCGCGCCGCCCTTCCCGGAGGAGCTCCACCTCCAGAAGATGTGCGGCGTGGTGTGGTGCTACACGGGCGACCCCGCGCGCGCGGACGAGCTGTTCAAGCCCGTGCTGGCGCTCAAGCCCGCGCTGCACGGCGTGATGCCCATGCCGTTCCCCATGCTCCAGACCGCCTTCGACGCGCTCTATCCGCCGGGGCACCAGTGGTACTGGCGCGCGGACTTCGTGCGCGAGATCCCGGACGCGGCCATCGAGCGCCACGTGTCCTTCGCGGAGCGCCTGCCGTCCATGCAGTCCACCATGCACCTGTACCCCATCGACGGGGCGGCGCACCGCGTGGGCCCGCATGACACGGCCTTCCGCTTCCGCGACGCGCGCTGGTCGGAGGTCATCGTCGGGGTGGATCCGTCACCGGAGCGGGCGGCGGACATCTCCACCTGGGCGAAGGAGTACTGGAACGCGCTGCACCCGTACTCGGCGGGCGGCGCCTACGTGAACTTCATGATGGAGGAGGGCCAGGAGCGCGTGCAGGCCACCTACGGCGACAACTACGCGCGGCTGGTGGAGGTGAAGCGGGCCTACGACCCGCAGAACCTCTTCCACGTGAACCAGAACATCCTGCCCGGCCCGGTGAAGCCCCCGAGCGTCGCGCACTGAAGGCGCGTGCTTCAGGCCTGGGCGCGCGGGGGGAGCGGCAGGTCGATGATGAAGGTAGCGCCCTGTCCGGCGGCGCTCTTCAGGACCAGCTTGCCGTGGTGGCCCTGGACGATCTGCTGGGCGATGAAGAGGCCCAGCCCCAGGCCGTGCACGGAGCGGGGCGGGCCGCCGCGCTCGAAGCGCTCGAAGACGCGGTCCTGGTGCTCCCGCGGGATGCCCGGGCCGCCGTCCGACACGTAGAGGATGAGCCGGTCGCCGTGCTTCCTGAGTCCGATGCCGAGCGCCGTGCCCGGCGCGTACTTGATGGCGTTGGACACCAGGTTCGTCAGCACCTGCTGCATGCGCGAGCGGTCCCACCACACGCGCAGGTTCAGCTCCGCCCGCAGCTGCAGGATGCAGCCGGCCTGCTCCATCTGTTCGCGGAAGGTGTCGAGGACCTCGTGGACCAGCTCCATCGGGTCGCTCTCCTCCATGTGGAAGTCCAGCTTGCCCGCGCGGATGCGTGAGACGTCCAGCAACTCGTCCACCAGCCGCGACATCCGCTCCACCTGCCGCAGCGCGGAGTCCATCGCCGACGTGAGCTTCTCCGGGGAGGGCGGATCGCCGCGCTTGGGAGACAGGCGCCGGCGCGTCATCTCCAGGTGCAGGAGCAGCGCGGTGACGGGCGTCTTCAGCTCGTGCGAAGCCACGCCCAGGAAGCTGTCGCGCGCGGCGACCGCGTGCTGGAGGTCGCGCGTGAGGGCCTCCAGTTGCTGGCGCGCGTGGGTCCGCTCGCTGACCTCCTGCACCGCGACGAGCAGCCCCTGGATGCGGCCCCCGCCGTCGTGCTGGGGGTGGATGTCCACGTCCAGCAGCAGCTCCTTGAGGCCGCCCTGGCCGTCCGGCTGGCGCGCCGGGACCTCGCGGCCCACGAAGGGCTCACCGGTGCGGTAGACGCGCTCCAGGTGCTGGAGCAGCACGCCGTGGCCCCCTTCCGGCTGGGCGTCGCGCGCGGGCTTGCCCAGCATGTCCCGGCCCATCAGGTTCGCGAACATGGGGTTGATGACCGAGAAGACGAGGTCCGAGCCCATCATCACGCACATGGCCGCGGGGGCCTGCATGAAGAAGTCGGACAGCTGCTGCCGGGCCCGCCCCAGTTGGAGCTGGCTGTCCACGCGCGCCAGCAGCTCGCGCGCGGAGAAGGGCTTCACCAGGTAGTCGTCCGCGCCGGCCTGGAGCCCCTCGATGCGGGCCTCCTCGCCCGCGCGCGCCGACAGCATGATGAAGGGGATGCCGCGCGTGCGCGCGTCGCCGCGCAGCTTGTGGAGCAGCCCGAAGCCGTCCAGCCGGGGCATCATCACGTCGCTGAGGATGAGGTCCGGCTTCAGCTCGAGCGCCGCCTCGAAGGCCGCCTCGCCGTCCGCCACCGCGCGCACGGTCCAGTGGGCCGACAGCAGGCCGCTCACATACGCGCGCATGTCCGCGTTGTCGTCCGCGACGAGGATGCGCCCGCGTCCCATGGGCAGCGAGAACCCCGCGCCCGTGTCTCCCAGCACGGTGGTTTCGACGGAAGCCCTCATCGGCTCAGCACCCGGTGGCGGTGAGGACTCCGGCGCATCCGGCAGCCAGCGCAGGGCCTCCTCGCTGAAGGCGGACCCCAGCTTGCCCGCGTGCGGGGTCCCTTCGTCCTCCTGGACCTGTTCGGCGGGCAGGTGCGCGCGGCCCAGCGGCAGCTCCACGAAGAAGGTGCTGCCCTCGCCCTCCACGCTGTGCACGCCCAACGTGCCGCCGTGCAGCTTCACCAGCTCCTGGATGAGCGCCAGGCCAATGCCGGTGCCCTCATGCGTGCGCCCGCGTGAGGACTCCACGCGGTGGAAGCGCTCGAACACGCGCGGCAGCTCCGCCTCCGGGATGCCGGTGCCGGTGTCCCGCACGGTGAGCCGCACCCGCGTCCCCTCGCGCTGAAGCCGCACGGTGACGCAGCCCTGGAGCGTGAACTTGAACGCGTTGGAGAGCAGGTTGAGGACAACCTTCTCCCACATGTCCCGGTCCACGTAGACGGGCTCGCCCACGTCCTGCGTGTCCACGGTGTACTGGAGCCCCGCCTTCTCCATGGCGGAGCGGAAGACGCTGGCCAGGTCCTCGGTGAGCCGCGCCAGGTCCGTGGGGTGGAAGCTCGCCTTCACCCGGCCCGCCTCGATGCGCGAGAAGTCCAGCAGCGAGTTGACCAGCTTCAGCAGGCGCAGCGCGTTGCGGTGGGTGAGCTCCTGGCGCGCGCGCTGCGATGGCGGCAGGGGCGCGGACGCGTCCGCGAGCGACTCCTCCAGCGGACCCAGGATGAGCGTGAGCGGCGTGCGGAACTCGTGCGACACGTTGGAGAAGAACGCCGTCTTCGCCCGGTCGATGGCCGCCAGTGCCTCCGCGCGCTGGGCCTCCGCCTCGTAGGTGCGCACGCTGACGACGGCGTTGGTGACCGTGGCCTGGAGCTGCTCGTAGAAGTTGCGGTAGGCATCATCCATGGCGCGGCGGGGGCTCACGCCGGCCACCAGGTAGCCGAAGGGCTCCGCCATGCCGGCCGGGTGGATGGGCAGCACGCGCGCATGCGCCGGCGGCTCCTCGTACGGCCCCAGCAGCAGGTCCGCGTCCAGCGGCGCGCGCGGCACGTCCACCGAGTCCGCGCCCGCGGAGGCGAAGGGCCACGGTCCGTCCAGCCCCGCCTCCACCGGGCTCCACGCGGTGCCCGGGGGCAGGCCCATGCCGCCCACCCACTGGACGCGGGGAGCCGCTTCGTCGCGGCGGTAGAAGAGGAGGAAGGGCACGTCTAGCGCGGCGTCCTGCTGCAACCGCGGCAGCGCGGCGCCGATGTCCTCCACCGTCTTCACCTTGCCCAGGAGGGCGGACAGCTCGCGCAGCGTCTGCGTGCGCCGCGCGCTGAGCATCTTCTCCGTCACCTCCGTGATGGGGTGGAAGAGTCCGCCCACGCCTCCGGACTCGTCGCGGATGGGGCTGAAGGAGAAGGTCATGAAGGCCTCCTCCAGGTAGCCGTACCGGTCCAGGAACATGCGCTGGTTCTCGATGTAGGAACCCATGCCCGTGCCCGCCTTCTCGAACACGGGGCCCACCGCCGCCAGCGCCGTGGCCCAGCAGTCGCGGAAGGGCTGGCCCATGGACTCCGGGTGCTTCGCGCCGCAGATGGGCCGGTAGCTGTCGTTGTAGAGCTGCACGCGCTCCGGCCCCCACGCGATGAGGATGGGGAAGGTGGAGGACAGGCACAGGCTGACCGTCGTGCGCAGGCTCTGCGGCCAGGTCTCCACCGGCCCGAGCGGCGTCCTCGACCAGTCCATGGAGCGGATCAACCGCCCCATCTCACCGCCGCCGGACAGCCAGTCCATTCCCCCTTCCGT
The DNA here is from genome assembly GCF_003668895.1 of Corallococcus sp. AB045. Taxonomy (NCBI): domain Bacteria; kingdom Pseudomonadati; phylum Myxococcota; class Myxococcia; order Myxococcales; family Myxococcaceae; genus Corallococcus; species Corallococcus sp. AB045. Next base: position 190 of record NZ_RAWN01000043.1, on the reverse strand, counting down.
GGACGACACCGCCGTGGAACCGGCCTGGAAGGGACTGGGGGGAGTCATGAGGCCTCGGATGTTCGTCCAGGGGAAGCGTCCGGTTGATAGCGGATTCGCGCGGCGCGTGCCGGGGCATCAAGAGCGAGTGTGAGCTTGCTTGCTTCGGCCCCGGGTGGGGTGGCAGGGACCGCCGCTCGCGGGTTTCAGG